>PKDV01000091.1 GCA_002862715.1 Flavobacteriaceae bacterium
CACTTATGTTTTTTTTTTGAATTTGAAAATTCTATCCAAAAAAAATAACATATTAATATTTTTATTCAAAATTTTTATGAATATGATAAAAATTAAATAAAAGTCGTATCATATTCTGTATAATAAAAATTAGTATTATCTTAACAATTCTTTAACATATGTTAGAGAACAAAAATAAAATCAGAATTAAACATTATGAGATACATATACAAAAAGACTCTTTTAATAATTTCTGCTCTATTTTTACTAAATTCATTTAACTCTTTTTCACAGCAAACAGCAGTTAATGATTCAGTTGTTTTAGACGAAGTTATTGTAACGAGTCTTAACATTCCAAAAAAACAGAGAGCTCTTGCCTACAACGTACAAACTGTTGAAGGAGAAGAAATTTCTAAAAAACCGAATGCTGACTTTATTAACTCACTTTCAGGCTCAACATCTGGAGTATTGATAAATAGCTCATCGGGTGATGCAGGTTCCTCTACTTTTATAACCATTAGAGGTTCAGGTTCAATTTCTGGAAACAACCAACCATTATTTGTTGTTGATGGTTTTCCAGTAATATCCGGCGGAGGTTCAAGCGGTGTCGGTGGTGTTAACACCTCAAGCCGCTCAATTGATATTAACCCAAATGACATTAAGAGTGTAAAAATTCTTAAAGGTGGTGCAGCATCTGCTCTTTATGGTGTTCGTGCTTCAAATGGTGTTATTTTAATTGAAACAAAATCAGGTAAAGGCTTAAACAAAGCTAAAGTTGAATTTTCAAGCACTTTTACTGTTGACAGGGTTTCTCAACTTCCTGCAAGACAAACAACATATGCTCAAGGAAACAACGGCTCATGGATTGGTGGTTTTTCCAGAACATGGGGACCCAAAATTTCTGAGCTAGAATATGATGGAGATACTTCATACCAGTGGGATCCTAATGGAAGCTTAGTTCCTGTGGGAACCGGAAATGGAGTACCTGCTGTTGCTTACAACCCTTATGACTTTTTTCAAGCTGCACCTGCAATTGAAAACCATTTTAGTATTTCTAATGGAGAGGGAAACACTGATTACTACTTTTCTATTTCAAATTTAGACAAGGAAGGTATTATTCCAAATAATAAATTTGAGCGTGTTACAGCCCGTTTAAGTGGAGGAACTACATTTAAAGATAAGTTTAAAATTAGAACCAATCTGTCATGGACAAACACCGATGAGACCCAAATTCAAAAAGGGTCGAACGTCTCAGGTATTATGTTAGGTCTTTTGAGGACTCCTCCAACTTTTGACAACTCAGCTGGATATGAATTTAGCGATGGAAGTCAAAGAAACTACCGAAACGGTGGAGGTTATGACAACCCATATTGGGCTGCAAATAACATTGCATATGAAAGGGATATTAACCGTGTAACTTTAGGAACTAATTTTGACTATGAATTTAGTGATAAGATAAGTTTATCATACAATGCAGGATTAGATTTTTACAATGATGTGTCTTCTAATACTTTTAAAATTGGTTCTAGAGACAAATCAACTGGATACTACACTGAATTTCAATCCTACAATCAAATATTCAATTCGGATTTAATTTTAAAATATTCTGATGAGTTTGGTGATTTAGAAGTTGATGCTTTAGTTGGTTCAAATATTTACAGTACTTACTTCAAGGGATTGTTTGCCGATGCATCTGACTTAGAAATTCCAAACTATTATAATCTTAACAACACAAGTAGTAATACTGTTTCTGGAACTGAGTCAAATACTAGATCAAAAGCATACTATGCAGATTTACAACTAGGATATAAAGATTATTTGTACTTGGGTGTCACTGCTAGAAAAGAGTGGTTTACAACTATTCCATCTGCAAACAATGGAGTTATCTACCCAAGTGCAAGTTTAAGTTTTGTTTTCAGTGAATTGATTGATGATCCATATTTCGATTTTATAGATTTTGGAAAATTAAGATTATCAGCAGCGAAAACAGCCAATCCTGCAAGTGCATACTCAACATCAAACTACTACTATCAAGCAAGTACAGCTGATGGATGGACGGATGGAGTTGATTTCCCATTCTTAGGTTCAACTGGATTTGCTGTCGGAAACTCCCTTGGTAATCCTAACTTAAAGCACGAAACACAAGAATCTAAAGAAATTGGATTAGAACTTGTATTATTTGACAAAAAAGTTTCTGTTGATTTCGCTTACTTCCAAGACAACAACAGTGACTTACTTATGTCAGTTCCAATTGCAGCTTCTACTGGATATACTTCATTGTATACCAACGCTGCATCGATTAAGAAACAAGGTGTAGAACTTAGTTTGAATGTCATTCCAATTGAAACTGATGATTTTAAGTGGGAGGTTAGAACCAACTATACTGAAATTGACAACCTTGTTACATCTCTTGCAGATGGTGTTGACAATGTTTTCTTGGGAGGTTTTACGGATCCACAAGTTAGAGCGGTTGCTGGTTCAGAATATGGTTCGATTTTCGGATTTGATTGGGCTAGAGATGCTGCAGGTAATGTTCTAATTAATGACGATCCAACAGATTCATACAGGGATGGTTATCCTTGGACTGATACATCTGAAATGGTACCATTAGGAAAAGTTCTTCCTGATTGGACAGCGAACTTTACCAATACATTAAACTACAAGGATTTCACATTATCTTTCTTGATTGATGTTAAAAAAGGTGGAAAGATGTACAATGGTACTGTATTTACAATGAATTATTTTGGTACATCTAAGGTTACTGAGAACAGAGAAGTATATTACACTTCTGCTGGAACAATTGACTTTAGTAGAACTCCTGCAAAAAACATTGTTGTAATAAATGGAGTTTATGGACACTATGATTCAGCAGGAAACGTTGTTTCAAGTGGAGTTCCAAATGCAACTCCAGTTGTGTTAGACGAAGTATGGTTCGAGGGTGCTGGAGGAAACTTCGGAGGCGGACCAACTGCTCTTGCAGTTGAACCAACCGATTGGGTAAGACTAAGAGACATTACTCTAGCTTATGATTACAAACCAACTACTGACAGTCTTTTAGATTTTGTAGATTCTGCTCAGGTATTTGTAAGCGGTAAAAACTTATTTGTTGATACTCCTTACTCAGGAATTGATCCTGAGACAAGTTTACTAGGTGCTAGTAATGGTCAAGGTTTTGATTATTTTAACAGCCCTGGTTCAAAATCAGTCTCACTTGGAGTTAAACTTAATTTTTAAAATCGATGATAATGAAAAAACAAATTAAAAATTCAATTTTAGGCTTTGCAGTTTTATTTGGTGTATTTTCTTGTGCCCCTGAAGACTGGATAGACTATTCGATCAATAATGACCCTGACGCACCATCGACTGTGCCTATGTCATTAATATTACCGGCTGTGCAACAATCGGTAGCTTACCAGTTAAATGGTAACAATACTGTAAGAACCACTGCGCTATGGATGCAGCAGTTTGATGGTGTTGCAAGACAATCATTTACAGAAACCAGGTATCAATTAACTCCTGCGGACGTTAATAATGTTTTCGATGATATATATTCAGAAATTCTTATTAATTGTAAAATTATCATTGATCAAGCAGAAGGTAGTTCTCCCCATTTTAGTGGCGTAGCTAAGGTTTTGACAGCACTCTCATTGGGTGTTGCAACCGATTTATTCGGAGATATTCCTTATTCTGAGGCTTTACAAGGTTCTGATAATTTAACTCCTGCATACGACAGCCAAGAGTCAATTTATCAAACTATTTTTAGTCTTTTGGATTCAGCAATTAGTGATTTATCCCAATCGGATAATGTATTTTCACTAGCAGGAGACTTAATGTATGATGGTGATGTTTCGAAGTGGATTAAAGCTGCTTATTCTTTAAAGGCAAGACATTATATTCAGTTATCAAATAAATCAGCTTCTGCATACAGTGATGCAATTGCTGCTGCTGAGCTTGGATTTAGCGACGAAGGTGATGATTTAGCTTTGACTTTCGATTCTGATGATAAGAGCCCATTCTATCAATTTATGGATCAAAGAGGAGATATCGTAATGGGTGGTAAATTATACGATATACTTTATGATTTACCTGGTATTTTTTGGGATCCAAGAATAGACTTTTATTTTGACGATTTCTTCGGAGCTGGCGGTAGCGTAGCAGGAAGTGAAAATGCTGATGCAAGTTTACCAGGTACATTTCTTACTGCTGAAGATGCCACTGTATACCTAATGTCTCTTGCTGAGCTTCATTTTATAAAAGCTGAAGCCAACGCTGCACTAGGTAATACCGCTCAGGCAATTACTGATTTAGAAAATGGAATCGTGAGTTCAATGCTTAAGGCTGGTGCTGATTATGACGAAGTAATGGAAGACTATATTTTAGATGCAGCATTTTTTGCACAGGACACTAGTCTTGAAAATATAATAACTCATAAGTACATTGATGGCTTTGGTACCAATCAACCATATGCTGATTGGAGAAGAACTGGATTTCCGCAGTTGGATTTAGCAATTGGGGCAGTAATACCACAAATTCCTACAAGGTTTCCTTACCCACAGGACGAGTTGAATTACAACGCAGCAAACGTGCCATCAGTGAGTATAACTGATAAAGTATGGTGGGATGAATAAAATTAATTTTAATATGATGAAAAAAATAAATAAATTTTTAATTATAGCTTTAGGAGTATTAACATTTTACTCTTGTAGCTTCGATGACACTGCTCAGGACTTGCTTGCAAGTGACTTAGTTGCAGGAGGACCATACTACTTTCAATTTGCTAATGCATCCAAATCTCTAAAAACAGGGGTTGCTCCTTCTGGTGATTTGGTTGAAATAGAAGAGAGTATTGATGTTGTTTTACTTGGTGCGCCTCTTTCTGAGGATGTGACTGTAAATTTAGCTGTCGATCCAAGCACTACAATTAGTAGTTCAATGTATTCACTTTCGGCAGAATCTGTTACCATTCTTGCGGGTGAAACATCTGGGAGCATAACAGTTACATCGGTTGCTTCTGCTATGCCTCAAGGTGAAACACTAAAACTTGTTTTAAATCTTGATGCTGGTGATTACAATGCAACTGCTGGAACAACTTTAACGTATGATATGTTAAGAATTGTTTATTGTCCAATTGCAACTGGAACATGGACAATTAATGGTACTGATGATTGGGGTGATGGCTGGAATGATGGTACAATTGTGGTCAATATTAACGATGTAATCACAAACTACACTCTTGCTGATGGTTCTGTATATTCAGCAACTATTGATGTTCCTTCAGATACAACTAAACTAGAGTTCTCTTGGCAACAAGGTGCATGGGATTCTGAAGTAATATTTACTATTACTGATCCACTTGGAAGGGTTGTGCTTAGTGTACAATATCCAACAGCGGGTGGAGACTTAGGATATGAACCTTGTGATTGGGTTGACTAAATTTATTAAGTAATAAATGATAAAAGCCGAACAAAATGTTCGGCTTTTTTTGTTCCGAGAATATTCTATAAATATTTAATTTCAACATAGAATGGGGTTGTAATCTCTCCCCCCTTAAGCTTAAAAACAGTTTCTAAATCTTTAATTCCTGATTCAATATAAATTTGAATTTTTGCTTCTTTATTATTATTAGTGATATCAATTTGACTTTTTACTCCATCCAATATCAAATGTGCGGACTCTATTTCTAATTTTTTACCATAACTGAGCTCGTCCCAATTTTTAGTTGATGGAATAAATGTATTTATTGAATCATTAAGATGTAATCCACTTTCATACGGCCACCTGCGAAGAATTATCTCGTAATTACCTGATTTTAGAAAATTTAATATAAAATTCCCAGTTTCATACAAATTACCTTTTCTTACGTCACTTTGATCCCAAGCGGGTGTTGATTCTACATGTATATCATGAGATGTTAAAGAATTTAACTTGTCAGGATGAATATCAATTGCTGTGTATTTAAATTCTTTGGAAACATCATCCCACCAATTTTCATAAAAAGTTGACATTTTTGAAAATATTTCAGGATTTGATTTAATGAGATTATTTCTTTGACCAATATCATTTTCGATGTTATAAAGCTCGTCGCCATTAACCAATCTCCAATTTCCATACATTACACTTGTTTTCTTCCATTTTACAGGCCACTGGTTTCTTTGGGTATCTGTAACAAGCATTCTCTCCATATTTTTATTAGTTAATATTAGCTTTGAGATATCCAGCCCATCTAATTTATTTTTTGGAACAAAATTAATTCCAGTAAGTTTTGCTATCGTTGGAAGAATATCCACATGTCCACTCAGACCACCATATAATTTTCCTCCATAGTAACCAGAATTTTTCCACCTCATGATAAGAGGAACTCTATGACCTCCATCATACTCACTTGTTTTTGTTCCTCTCATCCCTGAGTTATAACCGTACCACTTCTTTTCTTTTCTGTCATATTTATAACCATTCGAAGTTCCATTATCTGTAGTAAAAATTATTATTGTATTGTCATAAATATTTAATCTCTTTAGTTTTTGAATAAGTTTACCAAAATTGTCATCAATATTAGTTATCATACCATAAAATCTTTTTTGAGATTCAAGTAAGTTTTTTTGATTTTTATAAAGGTTGTAATATTCTACTGGAACATTAAATGGACTGTGAGGTGCATTTAAACTTAAGAAACAAAAGAACTTTTCATTTTTATTTTTTTCGATAAAGTCAATGGCTTCATTAAAAAAAACATCTGTGCAATATCCCTTTGTTTTTTCAGCAAGACCATTACGAAAATATGTGTCATCTTGGTAATCATTCAACCAATAATCAGGTGTTTGCCCAACACCGCCACCTCTATGATAAAATGTTTCTTGAAAACCTCTGTGCTCAGGTAAGAAAGAATAATAATCTCCTAAATGCCATTTACCAAACATTCCTGTCCTATAGCCATTTTCTAAAAAAACATCTCCAATTGTAATTTCGTTTTGATGAAGAAGTGAACAACCCGAATTTGTATGCCAAACACCATTTCTTAAAGCATTTCTTGCCGTCAAGAAACCTGCTCTTGTTGGAGAGCAAGTTGTACCAACATGGTAATTAGTAAAATTTATTGCGTCAGATGCAAAATCATCAATATTTGGAGTTTTTATTATTTCGTTGCCGTGATAACCAAGGTCTCCATAACCTTGGTCGTCTGTCATAACTATTATTACATTTGGTTTTGATGTTTGAGCCACATTAATTGTCATTCAGAGTAGATATAAATTCAGGAAGTGTGCACATACTATGTAGATAATAGATATATTGTACCTCCTCTACATTAGACAACAAAAGAAGGATTCTTGGATATCTACAGAACTATGCATGAAGCTCCGCGATTGTCGTGCATTATTCCACTTATCTTCATGAATTATGAGTGAAGATATTTCTACAGTTTGCAATAATTCTCGATAATTTGTCTGAAAACATTATCGCGGCTCTGCGCTGAGAATGATGTGGCTCGACTGAGTTTCCCAGGGTGGGGACAGCGTGGGACAGGGAGGTGCATGCTCCATGCAGACAAGTCCAAGCATCACGGGCTGGATGCACGGTCGGGGGTGCGCAAGGCGATTAGTGGTCAAACTGTAGGCTCCAGCCATGGGCAGGGCCAGCCAGCTTGAATATGTGGTGGGTTCAAGGTGGAGATAACTCTTGTATAG
>PKDV01000054.1 GCA_002862715.1 Flavobacteriaceae bacterium
ATGAACTATCCGTTGTTCGCTAAGGACGTAAACTCTGGTGAAAGAATACTACTTGATGATGGAAAGCTGATTCTTGAAGTGGTTGAAACAAATAAATCAGACACCGTTTTAGCTAAGGTCGTTCAAGGGGGTGTGTTAAACTCAAAGAAAGGGGTAAATCTTCCTAATACTAAAATTTCTCTCCCTGCTTTAACGGACAAAGATATTAATGATGCTGTTTTTGCTATCAAAAACGGTGTTGATTGGATTGCCTTGTCATTTGTAAGGCATAAAAAGGATGTCTTGGACTTAAAACGTCTTGTAAAAAAATATTCGGACTTTGAAATTCCTATAATTTCAAAAATTGAAAAACCTGAAGCACTAAAAAACATAAAGGAAATTGTTAAAATTAGCGACGGTATTATGGTTGCTCGTGGCGACCTTGGTGTGGAGGTTCCTGCTGAGGAGGTTCCCCTAGTTCAAAAACAATTAGTTCATAGTGCCAAGCTTGCAAGAATCCCTGTAATCGTTGCGACTCAAATGATGGAATCAATGATAACAGGGTTAACCCCTACAAGGGCTGAAGTAAATGATGTTGCTAATTCCGTTATGGACGGTGCAGACGCAGTCATGCTTTCAGCAGAAACCTCAGTTGGTAAATTCCCTATTGAAGTAATTAAAACTATGCGAAAAATTGTCGTTGGGGTTGAAAACTCTTCTTTAATTAACGTGCCTCTAAAGGAGCCTAAAAACAGAAACGAGCGGTTTATTACTAAATCTGTTTGTTATCATGCGTCTTCAATGGCAAATGAAATAAAAGCAAAAGCTATTTGTTCTCTTACCAATAGCGGCTATACTGCATATCAAATTTCTGCATGGAGGCCTAAAGCCTCAATTCTTGTTTTTAGTTCAAATCTACGTGTTCTTCCTCAATTAAATCTGCTTTGGGGAGTAAAAGGAATCCATTACACAGGAAACGGATCGACCGATGAAACTATTGAAGACATGAATATTGTTGCTAAGAAAAAAGGATACGTACGAAAAGGTGATTTAATCATCAACCTTGTTTCTATGCCGGTTTATGAACGTGGTAAGGTAAACACTTTGAGAATATCTTCGGTTTAAAGGTCTTTTTTATCTTGGTTCGTTATTTGTTAATTTTGATTTTATGGATAGCGCTAGACAAAAAAAAGTAAATGCCTTGCTAAGGGCTGTTGTCTCTGAAATTGTTCTTAACAAGTTCAGGGCTTCGGGATACAAAAACCATGTTGTTTCTGTTACAGGTGTTAGAATTAGTGCTGATTTATCTGTTGCAAGAGTCTCTGTCTCAGTTTATCCCTTCTCTTCTTCTGTAATGGTAATCCAGTTGTTAAAAAGCTCTAAGTCTTCTATAAAAAAAGATTTGTCACAAAAACTTGGTAATGAACTAAGAAGAATTCCCGATTTACTTTTTTTCACTGATTCAAGTGTTGAGAATGCAAATCAGATTCAAAAATCGTTATCTGAAAAAAAGAACCCTTTAATCTAGTTGTGTTGTTTGAGCGGTTTATAGCTTTTAGGATATATAAGGGAACTAAAAAAAATCCTGCGCTTCCCATAATAAGTGTGTTTGCTTCAATTGTTATGATTGTCGCTGTTTTTTCTTTTTTTTTAATTCTTTGTGTTTTTGACGGCTTAAGAGAGTTTGTTTCTAGTTCCTCGAGCCCTGATTTGCTGATTGAGTCAAAAAAAGAACGCTTTATAGAGTACATCTCTAATGACTTCGGTGTTCTTGAAAATATGCCTGAAATTCAGGCTTTCTCTTTTGTTTTTTCTCAAGAAATGGCGTTAAGCAATAAAAATCAAACAGTGTTTTCTAATGTTCTGGGGGTTGACAAAAGTTTTGAAAAAATTTTTCCTAATGCTAACACATATAAATTGTTTGATTCAAACATTATCTCACCTGTAGTAATTGGCGCTGGTCTTTTATCTAGGGTTGGTTCTGAATCTTATAGAAGCGCTGAAGGGTTGTCCTTGCTTGTTCCAAAGGCTAACCCGCCAACCGCTTTAGAGTTTCCTTTCAAAAGACTTCGCGGAGAGGTCGTTGATGTTTTTCAGTTTGGTGATTCTGCAGACGATAATACTTTGCTAATGTCCCTCGAAGATGTTTGTTCCTTTATGGGGGTTGAAAAAGGGTTTTCGACAAGTGTATATTTAAAATTGAAAAACGGCTCTTCGCATTCATTGGTTAAAAAAAATATTGAAAAACAATTAGGCGATGGTTATTCTGTCAAAACTAAAGAACAACAAAACCCTGCGCTTTACAAAATGTTAAAAACTGAAAAGGTTATCGTGGTTTTTATTCTTTCATTAGTTGTAATAATTTCAATCTTTAATGTTTTTAGCTCAGTGGTTCTAACTGTTTTTGATAAAAAAGAAAGCATAAAAACACTAAAAATGCTGGGGTCAGAAAACAGTTCTTTAAGAAACATCTTTTTTCTTCAGGGAATTGGTATTAGTCTTGGTGGTGGCTTGGTGGGTTTTGTTTTAAGCTTTCTGTTGGTTCTTGTGCAAAAAAAATTTAAATTAGTTTTTATTCCTGAAACATCAATACCATACCCAGTGGCTATTGAGCTTTACTCCATTCTAATTTTATTCGCTGTTGTGGGTTTTGTTTCGATTGTTTGTTCTAAAATTGCTTCAAAAACTGTAAATCTTTTTATCTTAAACAGTAACTGATAAATAATTTTCTATTTCTGATAAAATTGAAAAAACTTTCTTTGGATTATCCTCTCTTACTAGTCTTTGCTTAAAGGGTTTAAGGTCTGGGATTGATTTAAAATAATTAGAATAATGTCTTCTAGTCTCAAAGACTCCTAGCTTGGGTCCTTTCCATGAAATTGCCATCTCTAGATGTCTTCTAGCTGTCTTTGTTCTCTCAATTAAAGAAGGCTTTTCAACGCTTTTTCCTTTGTTCAAGAACCTTTTAACTTGCTGAAAAAACCACGGATTTCCTATGGCCGCTCTTCCAATCATAGCTCCATCTAATCCAAAATCGTCTCTCATTTTTGCAGCTTTTTCAGGTGAATCGACATCTCCGTTTCCGAAAACAGGTATATACATTCTTGGGTTGTTCTTAACTTGTGCTATAGGCTTCCAGTCAGCGGTTCCTTTGTACATTTGTGATCTTGTCCTTCCATGTATTGATATGGCTTTAGCACCAACGTCTTGAAGTCTTTCTGCAACTTCAACTATTTTTATAGTGTTTTCATCCCAGCCAAGTCTAGTTTTTACAGTAATTGGTATTTTTGTTCTTTTAACCATCTCTTTTGTCAATCGGACCATGTGTGGTATGTCTTTAAGAATTCCTGCACCAGCTCCTTTAGAAACCACTTTTTTGACTGGGCATCCAAAGTTAATGTCAATTATGTCTGGATTTGTTTTGGAAACTATGTCTACAGATTGAAGCATTGAATCAAGGTTTGCTCCAAAAATTTGTATTCCCACAGGCCTCTCTGCCTCGTAAATGTCAAGCTTGATTCTGCTTTTTGCCGCATTTCGAATCAGCCCCTCACTTGAAATGAACTCTGTGTATACAACGTCTGCTCCCTGTTCCTTGCAAAGAGCTCTGAAGGGAGGGTCACTAACGTCTTCCATAGGGGCTAACAACAAAGGAAACTCTCCTAATTCGATGTTGTCAATTTTCACCATGCTTTAATTTTTTTTTCAAAAATACTTTTTTTGTTAACACTTTCTGTTTATCTAAAAAGTCAAAGCTTATCTTTGTAGGGTATTTAGTTTTAGGTGAAAAATATTCGAAACTTCTGCATAATTGCACACATTGACCACGGCAAGAGCACACTCGCCGATAGGCTTCTTGATGCTACTGGCTCGGTAAATGCTCGTGAAAAACAAGACCAGCTTTTGGACGACATGGATTTGGAAAGAGAAAGAGGCATTACAATAAAGTCGCACGCCATTCAAATGAACTATTCTCAAAACAACAAGGATTATGTTTTTAACTTAATAGACACTCCAGGACATGTGGATTTTTCATATGAGGTTTCTAGGTCTATTGCTGCCTGCGAAGGCGCTCTACTTGTTGTTGATGCTGCACAAAGTGTTCAGGCCCAAACAATTTCTAATCTTTATCTTGCTTTAGAAAACAACCTTGAAATTATTCCTATTGTTAACAAGGTTGATCTGCCTTCTGCTAATCCGGAAGAAGTAACAGATGATATAGTAGATCTTTTAGGGTGCTCTGCCGGTGATGTTATTTATGTCTCGGCTAAAACAGGTCTTGGAGTTGATTCCCTTTTATCTGCTGTTGTGGAGCGTATTCCCTGCCCAAACGGTGATCCAAGCCTTCCTTTGCAAGCGTTAATTTTTGATTCTGTTTACAATCCATTTAGAGGGGTTGAGACTTATTTTAAAATAATTAATGGAAAAATTTCTAAGGGTCAAAAAGTGCAGTTTATGGCTACTAAGAAAAATTATTTTGTTGATGAGATTGGGGCTTTAAAGCTTCGGCAAGAGCCAAGAAGTGAGATGCTGGCTGGTGATGTTGGATACTTAATTACTGGGGTTAAAGACGCCAAGGAGGTTAAAGTTGGCGATACGATTACCTCTTTTGAAAAACCCACTAATTCGCCAATTGAAGGGTTTGAAGAAGTAAAGCCAATGGTTTTTGCTGGTATTTATCCCGTTGATACAGAACAATATGAAGAACTAAGGAGTTCAATGGAAAAGCTTCAGCTTAATGATGCTTCGCTGGTTTTTTCTCCCGAAAGTTCAGCCGCCTTGGGTTTTGGTTTTCGTTGTGGTTTTCTGGGTATGCTCCATTTGGAAATAATACAAGAGCGGCTTGAAAGAGAGTTTGATATGACCGTAATAACCACAGTTCCGAATGTGTCTTATCGTGCTTTCTCCAAAAAGAAACCTAACGAAATAATTTTGGTTAATAATCCTTCTGACCTCCCTGACCCTTCTGTTTTAGATCGTGTTGAGGAGCCTTTTATCAAGGCTACCATTATTACAAAGTCTGACTTTGTTGGGAGCGTTATGGGTTTGTGTATTGAAAAAAGAGGGGTTATTAAAAATCAAAGCTATTTGACTACTGAAAGAGTTGAATTAAGTTTTGACCTGCCTCTAGCTGAGATTGTTTTTGATTTTTATGATCGCCTCAAATCAGTTTCAAAAGGATACGCTTCGTTTGATTACTCACCTCTTGGAATGAGAGAGTCGAAGCTGGTTAGAGTTGATTTGTTGTTAAACGGTAATTCTGTCGATGCTTTATCCGCTCTTGTTCACACAGACAACGCATACCGATTGGGAAAAAAAATATGCGAGAAACTTCAGAAACTAATCCCTCGACAACAATTTGATATTCCCATTCAAGCAGCAATTGGAGCAAAAATAATCTCCCGAGAGACCGTAAAGGCTGTAAGAAAAGATGTAACTGCAAAATGCTATGGAGGAGATATTACAAGAAAACGAAAATTATTGGAGCGTCAAAAAAAGGGAAAAAAGAAAATGCGTCAAATCGGTAGCGTTGAAATTCCTCAACAAGCGTTCATGGCTGTATTAAAACTAAACGACTAAGTGCGTTTGTTGTTTTTTTTATTATTGGCTTAATAAAGAATAATTTGATTATTTTTCAAGTCTAATTAGTTGATTTGGGAAAATTACAAAGAACTCTTTCTTTACCTGGGGCTATCGCTGTTAGTGTTGGTGGTATGTTAAGTGGTATTTTTGTGCTTCCTGGTTTGGCTGTTGGAATAACCGGGTCTTCTGTCTGGCTGGCTTTTTTAATTGCTTCGCTTTGTATTTTGCCCGCGGTTTTATCAAAATCTGAGCTCGCTACTGCGATGCCTAAATCTGGTGGCACATACGTTTACATTGAAAGAGCTTTCGGTCCTCTTTTTGGAACAATTGCAGGAATTGGCCTTTGGTTGTCCCTGCTTTTGAAAAGTGCATTTTCCTTGGTTGGACTAAGTTTTTATTTATATGTGCTTGTTGAAGTTGATGAATCGTTTACAAAATATATTGCGCTTTTAGCTCTTCTGCTTATTGTTGTTCTAAATGTCTTTGGTGTTAAAAAGGTTGAAAAAACTCAGCTTATTATCGTTTCAGTAAGCGTCCTCTCGTTAATTGCGGTTGTTTTTCTTGGTGTTAACACGTTTGATGCTGCATTGATGACACCTGCGTTTTCCAGCGGTGGTTCTGGTTTCATTACAGGAGTTGCTTTTCTATATATTTCTTACGCTGGTGTAACAAAGATTGCGGCGGTGGCTGGGGAGATAAAAAATCCAGAAAAGAACCTTCCAAAGACCATGATTGTTTCTCTAGTATTAATTACTAGTGTTTATGTTTTTGTTGCTCTTGTTTTGGTTGGTAACGTTGAAGCTGGGGTTTTATCAACTGACATTAAGCCAATACATACTCTATTTCTTTCAGTTGGTGGTAAATATTTTGGCTATTTTGCTGCTGTTGTAGGTGTTGTTACCTTGATGTCAATGGCCAACTCTGGTGTTCTTGCCTCCTCAAGGTTTCCTTTTGCAATGGCTAAAGACAAAATGATGCCGCAATTCCTTGGCGTGGTCAATTCAAGATTTATGACCCCTGTGCTTGCTATTATAACTACCTCTTTGTTGATTGGGTTTGCTATTCTCTTTTTGGATGTTATCAAAATTGCAAAGCTTGCAAGCGCTTTTAAAGTCTTGATGTTTATTTTTAATGAGCTTTCTGTAATAGTTCTGAGGGAAACCAACGCTCAATGGTACAAGCCTTCTTTTAAATCTCCTTTTTACCCATACGTACAGCTGTTTGGAATAATAAGCGGGGTTGTCCTTCTCTCTTTTCTTGGAATAATGCCTTTAATTTCTCTTTTTGGTGTTTTTGTTCTCGGTTTTATAATTTTTCTAATATACGGTAAACAAAGCGACAGAAGCGGTGTTATTTCAAACTATGGTATTTTATCTTTTTTATTTAAGGGCTCCTTTGCTAATAAGAATACTATAAACCAAAAAAATGATTTTTTTGACGAGATTCCCTCTACTGATGCCGAAATTGTTGTTCCTCTGCTTGGAGAAGAAACTTCGACTGAAATGTTAGTAGAAGTGGCTTCTTCAATTAATGATAAATCAAAAATTAATACGATAAATCTTATTGAGATTCCAAATCAAACTTTTTTAGAAGCTGTCGACACAGAATCTCCTATTTCAGAGTCTAGGAAGAGAAGGGTGTTGGCTCTAAAAAAGACAAAAGGAATAAATGTGTCATACGAAAGCCTTACTACTCACGATGTTGCTAATTCTATCAACAACATCACTGGGCAAAACAATTGTAAATGGCTTGTTATGGAGTGGGATGGTCGTGAGAGTTCAGGTATTTTTGTGGGTAATCCTATAGGTTGGTTACTGCGAAATGTTAATTCAAGCCTTGCTCTCTTCAAAGACAACGGAATAAGGGGTTTTTCTAAAGTTTTGATTGCACTGCGTCCAGGAAGGAAAAATAAAAACTTTATTACTGTCGCGGATAAAATCTGCTGTCACTTCGATGCAAGTTTAACCCTTTTAAATATTGTTTCTTCGTCTGAAAAGAAACATAAAGTAAAAAGAATTGAAAGTAGTTCTAAAGAGTTGATTTCTAATACTCAATGTGTTTCCAATATAAAAATTATTAAAAGCAACAATCCTG
>PKDV01000093.1 GCA_002862715.1 Flavobacteriaceae bacterium
TAGAATTTGAAAAATTTGCATGCATACCAGAACCGTTCCAGTCCGTCGCACCAAGAGGTTTTGGATGGTATTCAATTGCTAGTCCGTAGTCCTCTGCAAGTCTTTCTAGAAAATACCGTGCAATCCAAGTTTGGTCCCCAGCATCTTTTGCACCTTTTGCAAAAATTTGAAATTCCCACTGGCCAGGTGCGACTTCACCATTAGTTCCTTCAACATTTAAACCTGCTTCAAGACAAATATCTAAATGTGCGTCCATTATTTCACGGCCAAAAGAATTTTTACCACCGACGGAGCAATAAAACTGTCCTTGGGGTGTTTGATCTTTTGGAAAACCAATTGGAAGGTTAGTTTCTGGATCCCACAAAAAATATTCCTGCTCAAAACCAAACCAGAAATCGTCATCATCATCATTGATTGTAGCACGACCGTTTGATTCGTGAGGTGATCCATCAGGATTTAAAACCTCACACATTACAAGAAAACCATTTGTTCTAACGGGATCTGGATAAATAGCTACAGGTTTTAAAAGACAATCTGAAGAACCGGTAACTGCTTGAAGAGTTGAACTTCCATCAAATCCCCACATAGGTACATCATCAATTTTTCCAGAAAAATCGCTAACGATTTTTGTTTTACTTCTTAAATTGGCCGTTGGCTTGTAACCATCTAGCCATATATATTCTAGTTTTGATTTGTTCATAATAGTTTATTTTACTATAAATTTAAAATTTTATAAAAAACAAGTATAAAATTCAATAATTATTTATTAAAAACTTTTTATTTTTATTATTTATTTAAAATAAACACGTTTTTTTAACATTATGATAATATTTAATTAAAATAATTATAGAATTATAAATATTGATTGTGTTTCAGGTCTTGATTTAATTACATTATATTTGATGTATCTTTTTTATGAACAAAAACACTAATAATAATCGTTATCAAATGCGTGGTGTTTCATCCAATAAAGAAGATGTCCACAACGCAATAAAAAACCTTGACAAAGGTTTATTTCCTCAAGCCTTTTGTAAAATAGTTCCTGATTATTTGACGGGGGATAACAAATACTGCATTGTAATGCATGCTGACGGTGCTGGTACTAAGTCTTCACTTGCTTATATGTATTGGAAAAGAACCGGAGATTTATCTGTCTGGAAAGGAATTGCACAGGATGCACTAGTCATGAATCTTGATGATTTATTGTGCGTTGGTGCAGTTGGAAACATATTGGTGTCTTCTACTATTGGCCGCAATAAAAGATTAATACCTTCAGAAGTTTTAACTGCGATAATTAACGGCACAAATGAATTAATTGAAGAATTAAACACAATGGGAATGAATTTAACTTTAACAGGAGGTGAAACTGCTGATGTTGGGGATTTGGTAAGGACTGTAATTGTAGATTCAACCGTTACTACTAGAATGAAAAGAGATGATGTAATTGATAATAAAAATATTTGTGACGGAAATGTCATAATTGGTTTATCATCATATGGAAAAACAATTTATGAGTCTTCTTACAATGGAGGGATGGGCAGTAATGGATTAACATCGGCAAGACATGATGTCTTTCATAAATCACTGGCAAGTGAATTCCCAGAAAGTTATGACACATTTCTACCACAGGATTTGATTTACTCTGGCTCTAAAAATCTTGAGGATTTGATTGAAAGCGTTGGACTAGATGCTGGAAAACTTGTTCTATCTCCAACACGAACCTATGCACCGGTAATGAAATCTATAATTGAAAACCTTGGAAATAAATCAATCAATGGGGCAGTTCATTGTAGCGGAGGAGCACAAACCAAAATTCTTCATTTTATTGAAAATCTTCATATAATTAAAGATAATTTGTTTGAAATTCCACCACTTTTTCAATTAATTCAAAAAGAGTCAAATACAAATTGGAAAGAAATGTATAAAGTTTTTAATATGGGGCACAGATTAGAACTTTATGTTTCTCCTTTGTTTGCTGATGACATAATTAATATTTCTAAACAGTTTGATTTAGATGCAAAAATTATTGGAAGAGTCGAGAAGAATTCCTCAAATAAACTTACTTTAAAAACTCAAAACGGTACCTTTGAATACATTTAAAATAATACTAATAATTTCATTTTTTTTCATTTCATTTTGCAATGCTCAAGATGGACAAGATCTTTTTGATTTAATTGAAGATAAACAAGATGTTGAGTTATTGCCAGAAAGAATGGTTTTTACACAGAGATTGTTGTGGGGAGATAAGGGTTTTTTAAGGAAGACAGGAATAGCTCCTCTAAATACTACTCAAAGAGAAAAAGAATTGAAATTAAGAAGATCAATGTTAACAACACATCAAGTACTTGGATATGCTACTCTAGCAGCGATGGTCGCTCAAGGAATTATTGGAGCTAAGTTGCATAAAGATTGGAGTAGGAGTACTTATGATTTACACAAGGACATGGCAACTGCTGTTAATATTGGATATTTTACTGGTGCGGGACTTTCACTTTTTGCACCGCCACCACTAATTAATAAAAAGGTTAAAGGTTTTTCTTCAATAAAAGCACATAAAACTCTAGCGACTATTCATTTTTCTGCCATGGTTTTGACAAATGTTGTAGATAAATACAAAAACAATAATATTCATAGAGCTTCAGCTTATACTGCATTTGGAAGTTATGCCGTTGCTATACTGGTTTTTAAATTTTAAGATGAAAAAAATAATTTTTATTACTCTACTTTTTATCCAATTATCACAAGCACAGCAATTTGTACTTGATACTGATAAATCATTTATCACTTACAGCGGTTCTCATCCACTACACGATTGGGAGGGAACATCTAATGATGTAAAAGGGATATTTATTTTTCAAGACGAAATACCAAGTAGAATAGCTATTTCAACATCAGTAAATTCATTTAATTCAAAAAATAGTAGTAGAGATGCCCATTCCTTAGAAATTTTAGATGCAATAAATTTTCCAAAAGTTACTTTTTACTCGGACCAAATTTCATTGAAAGAAAATTCCGTTTCTTACAGTGGTAAACTTAGCCTAAGTGGAGTATCTATTGATTTTAGAACAGAAAGTGAAATAATTTTTGATAAGGGTGTAGTTGTTCTAAAAGGAAATTTTAAAGTGAACCCAAGTGATTTTGGAATTAAATTACCATCATTTATGCTTGTTAAAATGAAAGATGAATTAAGCTTAATGTACAACCTAAATTTTAAGATGAACTAATTATGTTGTTGGATAAACTAAATATAATTAAAGAAAGATTTGATGAGGTTTCTAAATTAATAATTGAACCTGAAATTATTTCAGACCAAAAAAAATACATAAAATTAAACAGGGAATACAAAGAGTTGAATCTTATAATGGTTAAAAGAGATGAATATTTAGCTTTATTAAGCAACAAAAAAGAAGCTCAAGAAATTATTTCTGAAGAAAAAGACCTTGAAATGTTGGCTATGGCTAAAGAGGAGTTGGAAAATGCAATTTTAAAACTAGACGGTTTAAAGGAAGAAATTAGGTTAATGTTAATTCCTAAAGATCCTGATGATGCAAAAAATGTTGTTATGGAATTTAGAGCTGGAACTGGCGGAGATGAAGCAAGCATTTTTGCCGGAGATCTTTTCAGATTATACACGAAATTTTGTGATCAAAAAGGCTGGAAAACTAGTGTGGTTGATATGAGTGAAGGCACATCAGGTGGTTTTAAAGAAATAATAATAGATATAAGTGGGGAAAATGTTTACGGAACCTTAAAGTACGAGTCTGGGGTTCATAGAGTTCAACGAGTTCCACAAACTGAAACACAAGGAAGGGTTCACACTTCAGCAGCAACAGTTATGGTGCTTCCAGAAGCTGAAGATGTTGATATCCAATTGGATATGTCAGAAATTAGAATTGAGAGAACAACTTCAACTGGTCCTGGCGGTCAATCAGTAAATACCACTTATTCTGCAATAAAACTTCATCATGAACCTACAGGTATGATAATTAGTTGTCAAGACCAAAAATCTTCTCATAAAAATTTGGAAAAGGCCATGAAAGTACTTCGCTCTAGACTTTACGACATGGAAATGGAAAAAAAACTTGCTTCAGATTCAGAAAAAAGAAAAAGTATGGTGTCTTCTGGGGATAGATCAGCAAAAATTAGAACCTATAATTACCCTCAAGGAAGAGTTACTGATCATAGAATAGGATTGACTCTCTACGATTTAAATAAGATTATGGATGGTGATATTCAAAAGTTTATAGATGAGATACAGCTGCATGAAAACACCGAAAAATTAAAACAGTCTGAAAGTTAATTGTGATGGATACGAATTTTATTTATCAACAAATCCAACAAAAGAAATCATTTTTATGTCTTGGCCTTGATCCAGATCTAAATAAGATTCCCGAGTTTTTAATAGAATCAAGCAAAGAACCTTTACTTGATTTTTGTAAATCAATGGTAGATAATATAAATCCGTTTTGCATAGCAGTTAAAATTAATACCGCTTTTTTTGAAGCATATGGCTCTGAAGGATATAAATCACTTGAACTATTGGTTAAATATATCAAGGCAATTTATCCTGAGCTTTTTGTAATTGCTGATGCAAAAAGAGGAGATATTGGTAACTCCTCAAACAGATATGCCAAAGCATTTTTTGATTCATTACCATTTGATGCAATAACAATCAGTCCATATCTTGGTACCGATTCGATTCAACCATTTTTAGAATATGAAAATAAGTATGCTATTGTGTTAGCATTAACATCAAATAAAGGTTCTGAGGATTTTCAATTACCAAATGATGGAAAGTTGTTCAAATCCGTTTTAAAAACATGTAATGCTTTGCAGAATTCTGATAAAATAATGTATGTTGTAGGGGCAACACATCCAGAACAATTAAAAGAAATTAGAAATATTGTTCCAAATTCTTTTATTTTAGTACCTGGTGTAGGAGTTCAAGGTGGAATTCTTTCCGAGGTTTACAGCTCTGGTGCAAACAATAAAGTAGGATTACTTGTTAATTCCTCAAGAGGTATAATCTATGCGAGCCAAGGTAAAAATTGTTTTGAAGCAGCCAAAATAGAAGCTAAATTGATACAAAATGAAATGGAAAATCTTTTAAAAAAATGATTCATTATCAAGTCTATAAAAATCAAAATACAACAAAGTGGGTGACTTTCGTGCATGGTGCAGGGGGCAGCTCATCTATTTGGTTCAAGCAGATTCGGGCATTTAAAAAAATGTTTAATGTTCTTTTATTAGATTTGAGAGGGCATGGAAATTCTAAACCAAAACTAATCAATGCTTTTGATAAAAAATACACCTTCAATTTCATTGCTAATGATATAATTGAAGTTTTAGACTTCGAAAAAATAAAAAATTCTCATTTTGTTGGGATATCATTGGGTTCTATTCTTATTAGACAGATTGCCGAAAGTCACCCAGAAAGAGTTTCAAGTATGATAATGGGCGGTGCAATAATGAAATTGAATTTTAGATCGCAGTTTCTAATTCGTTTTGGAAATATTGTTAAATCAATTATTCCATATATGTGGTTGTACAGTTTTCTGGCATTTATAATTATGCCAAAAAAAAATCATAAAAAATCAAGATTGCTTTTTGTTAGAGAAGCAAAAAAACTTTATAGAAAAGAATTTATCAGATGGTATAAGCTAACATCTGAATTAAATCCACTCCTAAGGTTCTTTAGGCAAGTTGATGTAAAAATTCCAACCTTATATGTTATGGGGCAAGAAGATTATATGTTTTTGCCAAGTATCAAGAAACTAGCAAACTTGCATAAAAGCGCAACGCTTGAGGTAATACCTGATTGCGGTCATGTAGTTAATGTTGATAAGCCAGGTATTTTTAATGAAAAAACTTTGAGATTTTTAAGAAAATTAAATTAATTGAAAATCACAGTTTTATTTTTGTAAACCATAACCTTTTGTTGTATGTGATTCTTAACCGCATTCGACAGTACAATTTTTTCTAAATCCTTACCCTTAGAAACTAGCTCATCAACACTGTGGCTGTGAGTAACCTGTGTAACTCCTTGTTCAATAATTGGTCCAGCATCTAATTCTTTTGTATCATAATGACTCGTTGCACCAATAATTTTTACTCCTCTTTCAAATGCAGAATGATATGGCTTTGCCCCAGGGAATGCCGGTAAAAAAGAGTGATGAATATTAATAATTTTATTTTTGAATTTTTCTATAATTTTTTCTGGAATTATTTGCATATACCTAGCGAGAACTAGAAAATCAATCTTATGTTTAATTAATAATTCAAGTTGTTTTTTTTCTGATGACTCTTTTGTGTGAGAATCAATTGTAGTATGATAGAAATCAACTTTAAAAGTATCAGCAATTTTTTTTGCTTCGATGTGGTTACTAATTATAAAAGGAATTTCCACATCTAATTCACCAGATTTATACCTTCCCAGTAAGTCGTATAGACAATGGTCATGTTTTGAAACAAAAATTGCCATTTTCTGTTTTACTGAGTTTAGGCGATGTTTCCATGATATTTTAAATTTTTTACATGGACCTTTACTAAATGCGTCAATAAAACTATCATATGAGTGAAGTTTGTCATCAAATTCAGCTTCTAATCTCATAAAAAAAGCTTTATTTTCTCTGTCAACGTATTGATCAATGTATAGAATATTACCCTTCATTTTATAAATAAACGATGTGACTTCAGAAATGATACCCTTTTTATCCGGGCATTGTATTGAAACTGTTATTAAATACATTAAAGAATTTTTGTAAACATAAATAAAAAACCCGAGCCATTAGGCTCGGGTTATATAACACTAAATAAATAAAACCTATTAAAAATAAGTATTGTTACTAAGCAAGTAAGTCGCTACTTATAGCTTTCTCACCATGCTCAGATTCGTCTAAACCAAGTTTCTCATCTTCCTCTGAAACTCTTAGTCCTATTGTTGACTTAAGTATGGATAGCAATACTAATGTAGTTACAATTGTCCATGCACCGTATGCAGCAACACCAATTGCCTGGATTCCAAATTGTTTTAAACCTCCACCGTAAAGTAATGAGCCATTGTCTAAACCAACACCCCACAAACCAATTACCAATGTACCCCAGGCACCAGCAACTCCATGAGCAGATGCTGCTCCAATTGCATCATCTATTTTTAATTTTTTCTCAATAAATTCAATTGAGAAAACAACTAAGATACCACCAATAAGTCCAGCGAAAAATCCACCTGCCATTGTCATATTACCACATCCTGCAGTAATTGCTACTAAACCAGCTACAGCACCATTTAATGTTTGAGATAAACTTGGTTTTCCAAATTTAAACCATGAAGTAAAAAGAGCACCGATTGCACCCGCAGCAGCAGCAATATTAGTAACCATAACTACTTTTGATGCAGCAGCAGAATCATCACCACCCCATGCGAGTTGAGATCCACCATTGAAACCAAACCAACCTAGCCAAAGAATAAATACTCCTAACGCAGCAGCTAATAAATTGCTACCAGGGATTGGATTAACTTTTCCATCGGCATATTTACCAATTCTAGGTCCAATCATCCAAGCAGCGCAAAGTGCGGCCCATCCACCAACAGAATGAACAATTGATGAACCTGCAAAATCAA
>PKDV01000102.1 GCA_002862715.1 Flavobacteriaceae bacterium
GGAGCTAGTGAAAAAATTAATGAAAATAGATATGGAATGGATTTGATGCTAGCTATTAATATTAAAAAAATGGGGGTTGAAGTATTACACATTGAAAATAACTTATTACATAAATCTGATGAGTCAAATGAATCTTTTTTACATAAAATTGAGCAATCATCAAAGACACTTTTTAAAATTAAAAATGAAAAAAAAACTAGTTTAAAATATATCAAGATTTTAAACCTTTATTTTCTGTTGAGAAAAACTAACTGTTCAAATTTATTTTTTATGCTATTCAAAATTGCATATAAACCATTAAAAAAAATACTGATAAGGCATAGTTCTCCAATCATTTTTTTAGATTTAATTAGACTGTATTACATTGTTAAACAAGATTATAATGAAAAATAGGTTTAGCATAGTTATACCTGTATTTAATAAGGAAAAATATATCAAGGAAACTATTTTAAGCGTACTCAATCAAACATATGATAACTATGAAATAATAATTATAAATGATGCTTCAACAGACAATTCATTGAAAATTATTGAAGAAATAATTTCTAATAAAGCCGTAATTATTAATAACAAAAATAATTTAGGATTGTCTGCTTCAAGAAATATTGGTTTTGAAGCCTCGAGCGGTATATATGTTGCCTTTTTAGATGGTGACGATGTTTGGGACAAAAATTTTCTTAGAGAGATAAATGAGCTAATAATAAATTTTCCCAAAGAATCTATTTTTGGCACCTACTACAAAGAAAATTATAATGGTAAAATATTATATCCAAAAATTAATATTAATGAAAAATTATTAGGGACGAAATTTGTTGTAAAAAATTTTTTTGAAGCAAATCTAAGAAGGTTGATAATTACTCAAAGTTGTTTAGTATTTAAAAAAAATATTTTTGATACTGTTGGGCTTTATAATCCAAAAATAACATTTGCTGAGGATATTGACTTTTACATCAGATGCTTTCAAAATTTTAACTTGGCCTATTCATATCAAATTTACCATATGCAAAGAAAAATGGTTCACAAAAGTATTAGTAATTCAAAAACAGATAATCTCAATTATCCATCATTGGATAAGTATTTAGGTGTATCAGATGAATTGAACAGATTTATAAATTTTTACAATTATTGCTTTTGCAGAAGAAAAAAGAATGAGGGATCAAAAAAATCAATGATTTATTACAGGAATAAAATAAGATTTCGTTGGATTGGATTTTTGAAAACAATCGTTCTTTTTCTACCCGAATTTTTATATACTACGTTATTAAAATTTAAAAGATATTTACTAAAAAAAGGAATTAATATTTCCACATACTAAATGAAAATTCTTCTAATAGGTGAATATAGTAATCTTCATAACAGCCTGAAACATGGATTAATTTGTAGAGGACACACTGTTAAATTAATTTCTTCAGGAGATGGATTTAAAAATTTCAAATCAGACTTAAAAATCAAAAAACCTAACTTAAAAAAAGGGGTTTTTATTAAAAAAATTTTTAAGGCATTATTTAAATACCCATTTAAATATTATTACAACAGCATTCAATTTCAATTTATTTTAAAAAGATTAAAAAATTATGATGTAGTTCAACTTATAAATGAACATTCAATTGGTGGAATACCTTGCATAGAAAAATATCAAATGAAGATTCTAAAAAAACAAAACAAATCTATGTTTCTTCTTTGTTGTGGAGAGGATTTCAATAGTGTAAATTATTATTTAAATTTTAAAAGTGAGTTTAAATATTCTATTTTGACTCCTTATGTAAAAGACAAAAGATTAAAAAGTAATTATGAATATTCCTTGAAGTATTTAACAAAACCTTTCAAAAATCTTAGTAAAACATTGCATGATATTTGTGATGGTATAATTTCAACTGATTTAGACTATCACTTTGTGTTTAGAAACAAAAATAAATATTTAGGAATGATCCCAAATCCAATTATTTTATTAGGTGACAACCCCCGTTATGCAAAAGAATTTAAAAAAATTAATCATAAAAAAATTAATGTATTGCTTGGAATTAATTCATCAAACTATGTTAAGAAGGGAATAATGTATTTTGAAAAATTAATTGGAAAATTAAAATCTAAATTTCCCGAAGTTGTTTTTAAAGTAACCTATGACTTACCATTTGAAAAATACATGGTAGAAGTAGCAAAAACAGATATTTTACTAGATCAGATTTATTCATATGACCAAGGTTACAATGCATTGGAAGCGATGGCTCTTGGGAAAGTTGTCTTCACTGGAGGTGAGAAGATTTTTTTAAAGCATTACAAAATTAGCGAAGATGAGGTTGTTATAAATACGCTTCCTGATATAAACTACCTAGTCAAAAAAATGAGTTATTTATTAAATAACCCAAATGAAATTAAAAGAATTGGAAGAAATGCAAAAAAATTTGTTAAAAAATATCATGATTCAGAAAAAATTTCTGGAAAGTACTTGCAAAAATGGGGAGATATTTAAGAAAGAAAATTTTTAAATTCGTCCCATTTTCGAATATAATCTTCTTCATCGAATTCCTCAGAAGCTAAAACAAGGCATACAGCTGATGAAGAAAAGTTTTTTAACTCACGCCAAACCATGGTTGGTACCAATAGCCCTTTTGATGGGTTGTTAAGATTTATAACCTTTATATTTTTTCCATCTTTTAATACAACATCAAAACTGCCACTAATTGGAACTATTAGTTGTAGAAGTTTTTTATGAGCATGACCCCCGCGAGTACCACCACTCGGCACATCGAATAAATAGTAAACTCTTTTAATTTTAAATGGTACAGATATATTTTCAACAACTGCAATATTTCCCCTTGGATCTTTTACTACTGGTATGTCAACAAACTTTATTTTCATCTGATAAAAAGATTTTTTCTGAGTAAAAATATAATCAAAAATAAACACATTAAATATCTAATTAAATTTGCGACAACTACACCCTCAATTCCATAATTATCGACCAACAACAAACTAAGATTAATAATAATTAAAAATGAAAAAAATTCAATGATAAAATATTTTTTTAACATTTTCTTAGAGACTAAATAATATCCAAAAACTAAAAAAATTACTCTAAACCAATCAGCCAATATTTGCCATTTAAAAAAAGAAGTAATTTCAATAAAATCATTTGAAAACAAAATTTCTGTGATTTGAGACCTAAAAAAATAAACCAGAGCAAAGCCAACTGTAACAAATGGCAATAAATTCTTTAAAATAAAAAAAACTTCATTTAAAAAATTAAATCTTTTACTATGATTAGAAAATTTTGGTAAAACATAAAGGGTGAATACGCTTGATATTACAATGAAATAATTTGATGATAATGCATTTAGTGCAGTCCAAAGGCCTGCAGCATTTAAATCAATTTTTCTTGTAATTAGCCCTCTTATTCCAATTTCAATAAAATGAACAAATAGTGTTGAAATTAAAGTCATATAAATAAAAGGAAGTAATTCTTTAATCTTACTTTTACTGATTGTAAAAGAATAAATAAAATATTCTTTATGCTTACTAAAATATATGTAGGATACATAAATAAAAAAAACTAGCACCAGTCTAATAATTAATGCTGCCAATGCACCATTAAGTCCATAAAAATAGATTAGCGTAATCATAATTAAAGCATGAGTAATTGAAGTTGCTAACTGGATGTTTAATACTGGTTTGAAATCTTTTTTACCACTTAAAAAAGATTCTAAAATCACTGTTAAGCCGACAAATGGAACTGTAAATGATAAGGCTTTAATTATTGAATTTTGACTTGCTGATAAATACAATTCCAATGCCAAAAAATCATTAAAAATCAATAATAATACTATGATTATTAGGCTCGTAACTATAATTAGTGATAATATAGAATTTAGAAATAATTTTAACTCATTTTTATTGTCATATGAAGCTGTTTGTGCTATTATTCCGTTTTTTGAGCCAACAGACGATACCGAACTAATGATTTCAATTATGTTCCTGAAATTTGATAAAACTGCCATACCAGTTGTCCCCAGAAACACTGCTACTACTTTCTGTGTCAGCAATCCAACAACAAGTCTAATAGATGTAGTAATTCCGCTGTAACTTATAATGTGTAGTAGAAGATTATTATTGAAAATTCCTTTCATTACTTAATAGCAATTTAATACATCCACAATTTTTTTTAATTGTAAATCATTTAAGGAAGGATATAAAGGGATACTAACAACTTTGTTATGATTATCTTCTGTTAAGGGTAAATTTAAATGATTATATTTTAAAAAAGATTTTTGCTTATGTGGAGGAATTGGATAATGAATGTGTGAACCAACACCATTTTTTTCTAAATAATCTATAAAATGATTTCTATTTTCAACTTTGACTACAAAAAGATGAAAAACATGGCTCATGTTATTAGGGTGTTCAGGCAATTTTATTTTTTCATTTTTTACATTATTGCAATAAAAAGAAGCTATCCTTTGACGACTTAAAATATTTTTTGGATAATCTTTGAGTTTTTTTGAGAGGAAAAGTGCTTGTAAAGAATCCAAACGCATGTTAAAACCCAAATAACTGTAATTATATTTAGATTGAGAACCATAATTTCTAAGTGATTCAATACAATTAATAAGCTCAGTATTATTAGAAGTTATTGCCCCTGCATCTCCAAGCGCGCCTATATTTTTAGTTGGATAAAAACTAAATGCAGATGCGTCTCCAAAACTTCCAGCCTTTTTTTTATTTTTTGATGCTCCATGTGCTTGAGCTGAATCTTCAATTAATATTAAATCATTTTCTTCTGACAATGATTTAAATAAATCTGTATCAGCCAATTGTCCATACATATGTACGATTAAACAAGCCTTAGTTTTTAAATTACATTTATCTTTTGCGTCATCATAACTCATATTAAATGAATTTATTTTTGGTTCTACAAACACTGGAACTAAACCAGATTGAACAACAGCTAAAATTGAAGCTATGAAAGTATTAGCCGGTACTAAAACTTCATCACCAATCTTAAGTAAACCAATTTTTTTATAGGCCTCGAAAATTAAACGTAAAGAATCTAAACCATTACTTGTACCTAAGCAATATGAAGTTCCACAAAATTCAGCAAATTCACTTTCAAATTTTTCAACATGATTACCTAAGATATAATCTCCCTCAGCTATGAATTTTTTTAATTCTGACGAAAAAAAGTCCAAGTATTTAGAGTTCTCAGAAGAAATATCAAAAAATGGTATCATTTAATTTTTTTTGAAAGATTTTTATAGTTAATTGTCTTTATATTATAAAAGTTTTGAGAGGACCTGAGAGATTTAAAACTATCTTTCCAATATAAAAGTCCTTTATTAACTTTTGTTCCATTTTTTTCAGACGATGACCCAAAACTAAACTTTTTAGTTTTATTAAATTTTAGTATAGTTTGATGCATTAGAAAGTCTAAAGAGCCGTCTTTTCTATTTTCATCTCCAGAAATATATTGAGTGTGAGCAATATCATCATTTAAAAAAATGACATTCCCAGCCCGAAGGTTATCGTTTTGATAACACCCAGTAAAAATTATATTTTCTGGAAAATTTTTTGATAGCAAGATTATTTCTTCAATGCTATGTACAGGACTTACATTGTGTCTATTTTTAAGGTTTGGAATTAATAACTTATCCCAAAAAATATCGAAATGATTGGATTGAACGATTTCAAAATTTTTCCTTGATGCTTTTCTTATATATTTGAATCTATCATTATTTGGCTTGCAGTATGAAAGCTTGGGTATGTATGAATGAATATCTGATCTTATTAATTTGGCGTCAATAATTTCAAGTATTTTTGTATTGTAGATTTGGTCCAAAAAAAATAATGGAATTTGTTTTAAATTAATTTCATTAATTTTTCTTTCGTATAAATATTTTAACACAACAAAAAAAACTTGTTTTCTTTTTTCCAAAGTTGTTTTTGGTTCAAATAAAATTCCACCATAACTTAACCCCTGGTGTGAATTTATAGATTTGTTTTCATCTAAATTGGCTGGAAAAATTGCAATTATTTTTTCATCAAGGTAAATTATTAATGAATTATCAATGAATCGATTTTTGTGATATTCGATAAAATCGCGCTTAAATAAAAATGAATTAATCTCACCTATTTCAACAAATTTATCCCAGTCATTCTTGTAACTGCTTGAGTATTCAACAATCGAATAATTTTCCATTAAAGTTTAAACGTAAACTTATAAAATTAATTACCTCGATTTTAGGCAAATTTTTCATTTTTAAATTAGTATTTAGATTAAGCATTATTGTTACTTTTGTTAGTGTGAAAAATTTTGAGAAGAAATTGTCAACAAACAATCAATTCTTTCTGGTGGCTGGTCCTTGTGCTATTGAAAGTGAGAGTTCTTCGATGAATATAGCTGAACAAGTATTAAAGATTACAAAAAATCTGAACATTCCATTTGTATTTAAAGGGAGTTATAAAAAAGCCAACAGAAGTAGAATCAATAGTTTTACAGGAATTGGAGATGACAAGGCTTTAAAAGTTTTGAAAAAAATTGGAGAATCTTTTAAAATTCCAGTTTTAACAGATATTCATGAAGTTAAGGACGCTAATATTGCCAGTGATTATGTTGACATTTTACAAATTCCGGCGTTCTTATGCAGGCAAACCGATTTACTGGTTGCAGCAGCTCAAACTGGTAAAAAGGTAAATATTAAAAAAGGTCAATTCTTAAGTGCTGACGCCATGAGATATGCCGTAGAAAAAATTAAAAGTTCAGGAAATAATAATGTTTGGATAACTGAGCGCGGCTCAATGTTTGGATATCAAGATATTATTGTTGATTTTAGAGGAATTCCAGCAATGAAAAAGATTGCACCAACAATTTTAGACGTAACACACTCAATTCAAAAACCAAATCAAAAAAATGGAATTACAGGCGGTAATCCTGAATTAATAGAGACAATAGCAAAGGCAGGAATTGCTGTTGGTGTAGACGGAATATTTATTGAAACACATCCTAATCCTAAAAATGCCAAAAGTGATGGGGCAAATATGTTGCCTTTATACAAACTTGAAGATTTGTTAAGAAAATTAACATCAATTCGAGAAACTATCACAAAATTTTAAAAATTTTTTAAATTTGCACCCCATTATAATTGATGGTCTGTTCTTTGAAAAAATGGGGTCGACTGGTTTTGACAGCGAGATTCATGATAATGTAAGCAAGTCGAGCGCTGGATTATAGCTCGTAAATATCATAATACCAAAATTTAAATGGCGAAAATAAATACGCTCTTGCTGCTTAATAAACTGAATTATAGTAGGTTTTAGCCGAGTCCTGCAAGGCAGGAAAGCGAGATGTCTTGGAGAAGCCCTTGTTGACGGCATCTTTTAACAAGGCACCATTAAAGTCAACAAGAAGCATAAGAATCTTCGGCTTATGCTTGAATTTTAGAAGATAAGTTTAATGTGGGCAGTTTTCGGTCAGCATTATATCGAAAAACAAATGAAAACTAAACTTGAAGAAAGCAATTGACTGACTTGTTTGGACGAGGGTTCGATTCCCTCCGACTCCACTT
>PKDV01000066.1 GCA_002862715.1 Flavobacteriaceae bacterium
GAACTAATTATTAAAAGTGAAATTAAAAATGCAGTTGATGAAGATAAAGTTGTGTTAAAAAAACAGCTTGTAGAATTGTATGATAAATGGGCCCAATATTTTCCGAAAAAAAAATCTGGTGTAAGCGAATTGGGTAAAATTTTATCAAAAAAAGCTCAAACACTCGTAGATTACAATCTTGCTTCAAATGAACAAGCCAATGCAATATTTAATGAAGCTTTCTTGAAAGATTCTGATAGCTTCAACAGCCCAAAAAGTTTATATACATTCTTTAAAACTACATATCAGCTTTATAAAGAAAAAATTAAAACAGCTGAAGAACTTTTTGATTTTTATGAAGAAATTTCAGAAAAACTTCTTGTTGAAAAAAGTAAAATATCAAAAAAGCTTGACATAATTTTAAATAAAATTGATAATGGAACACCATTAAGTTCACGAGAAAATAGGAACAAAAGAGTTTATGAAACTAATATTTTAGCTTTTTCAACTTATTCAAAAAACTTGGATGCCATGATTTCAATTGAATCAAGTTGTGAAAATTTGATTCCACTTTATAGAAAAAATTTCGAACAAAATAAATTAAACAGTGTTTGGCTAAATAGAGCAGCAAGTAGAATGGATTCTAAGGAATGTTCTGATGATCCGTTGTTTGTTGAGCTTGTTCAAGCACTACATGAAATAAATCCATCAGCAAATTCTGCGTATTATCTTGGTTTATTAAAGGACAAAGCCGGAGATTCGAAATCTGCACTATCATACTATGAAGAATCTTTGACATTGGAAGTTGATAATTATAAAAAAGCATCTATACTATACAAGATAGCTGTTAAATTTAAAACCAGAGGATTAAAAACTAAATCAAGACAATATGCGAGAAAAGCATTAAAATTTCAACCTTCAATGGGTAAAGCGTATTTATTAATTGCAAATTTGTATGCATCAAGTGCCAATGATTGCGGTGAAACTCAATTTGAAAAAAGATCAATTTATTGGTTGGCCGCTCAACAGGCAAGAAAAGCGGCAAATGTTGATCCATCAACTAAGAAAACTGCCTTATCAATGGCAAAAAGTTATGAGGGAAGAGCCCCCACAAGAACTGATATTTTTACTGAGGGAAAAGAGGGACAAATTATTATTTTTTCATGTTGGATAAAAGATAAAATTACGGTTCCAAAACTTTAAAGTTATTTGTTTGAAAATTATTAACTTTTTTCCTTTTTGTATACTTCTATTCATATCTTGTTCTAATAATTATGACAAGGTCAAAAAGCTAAATGTGTTTAAAAAATTACCAATTGGAATTGCTGAAAACTTTCAACTTACATACACTGATTCTGCGAACACTGTCGCCATAATTAAAGCAAAAAAAAATTTAGATTACACTAATCTTGATTTTCCTTATTATGAATTCCCAGATGGCCTAAATGTTGTCTTCTTTGATGAATTTAAAAATAAAACGCAGGTTTTTGCTGATTATGCCATTGTTTATAATGAGACAAATCTTGTTGATTTAAGAGGTAATGTGGTCATAAATACAAATGATGGCATAATTTTAAAAACCGAACAACTTTACTGGGACACAAAACTAGAGTGGTTATTTACACAAGAAATTTTTAATTTTAATAACAAGGACTATTTCATCGATGGAAACATTTTAGATGCGAATAATTCTTTTGAAATCTTAAGAACAGGAAATGTTGACGGTAATGTTTTAATTAAGGAAAAACTATGATTAAATTTTATAAAATCTCAGAAATCATTTATTTATTTTTTTCCATAATTTCGATGATTATTGCAATTTTTAGATTTATTGTAATCAAGTCTGATTATCAGATTCCAATGGCACTTTCTGTTATTGCCTTCTTCATGTATGTTTTAAGAAAAAAGTTTAGAAAAAAACTCGAAAAACGAAAAGGCTTGAAATAAAATATGTCTCTGGATTTAATAATTTTAGTTTCAAGTCTATTATTTTCAGCATTCTTTTCTGGAATGGAAATTGCTTTTGTATCCTCCAACAAAATAAGTTTAGAAATACAAAAGACCCAAAAAAAAAGTTTTGGTCATTTACTTAAAACTATAACTAAAAGTCCATCAAGATTTATTGTTTCTATGTTGATTGGTAATAACATAGCATTGGTGGTTTATGGTATATTTTCTGGAAAATTAATTATTGAAAAAATTTTTCCAACATACTTGAATTTATCGTCTCAGCCTTTAGAAATAATTTTATATCAAACTTTAATTTCAACTTCCGTAATTTTAATAACAGCTGAATTTCTACCAAAGGTTTTTTTTCAAATTTATTCAAATAGGGTTCTTTCTCTCTTTGTTTTTCCAGCATACATTTTTTATCAAATAATGAAACCATTAAGTTGGTTTGTTTTGAAATTATCCAATTGGATGTTATTCAAACTTTTTAACGTTTCTCCCAGTGATGAATCTATTGCATTTAGTAAAGCTGATCTTGGAGATTTTGTTTCTGAACACATTGATTCAAAAAACTCAAGTAAAAATGATTCGGAGTTACAAATATTTCAAAATGCATTAAACTTTACAGATTTGAAGGCCAGAGAAGTTATGGTTCCAAGAGCTGAAATCACAGGTGTAGACAGATACGAAAAACTTAACTCATTAATTGAAATTTTTTCAAATACTGGATATTCGAAAATTCTTGTATATGCTCAAAGCGTTGATAACATAATTGGATATGTACATGCATTTGATATGTTTTTTAAGCCAAAAAATCTTCATTCCATTATTAAGGCGGTTGAATTCATTCCTGAGACAATGCGAATTCAAGATATTTTTAATTTGCTTCTTAAAAAAAGAAGAAGTATTGCTATTGTTCTTGATGAATATGGAGGTACATCAGGGATGATAACTCTGGAAGATATAATTGAAGAACTATTTGGAGAAATTGAAGACGAACACGATGTAGTTGAAAAAATTGCGATTAAAAATCAAGATGGCTCATTTACCTTCTCTGCTAGACTTGAAATTGATGAAATTAATAATGATTTTGATATTACATTACCAGCCTCAGAGTCATATGAAACTTTGGGTGGTTATATTGTACATAATACTGCTGAGATCCCTGTTAAAAATCAAAAAGTTTTGATTAATGATTTATTTTTCGAAATCATTGAAGTATCAAACACTAAAATTGAATTAGTTAGAATCAGTAAAAAATAACATTTTATGTTCTTATATTAAGTTGTATTTTCGCTAACACAAAAAATTAAAAATGGCAATTTTAGGAAAAATTCGCTCTTACACAGGAGCTTTGATTCTTGTTATAGGTTTAGCACTATTTGCATTTGTTTTCACAGGTGTATTTGATGGAAATCCTAACACAAAACAAAATCCAATTGTTCTTATTGAGAATGAAGAAATTAGTATGGATGATTTTAGTAGACAAGTTGATTTTGCCGAAAGAAATTATCAAATGTCAACCCTAGAAGCTGTTAATCTAGTTTATAATCAAATAACTAGCGAAAAAATTTATTTGATGACAACTAATAATCTCGGTTTGAACATTAGTAAATATCATTTAGAAAATTTTTTACAGAATGATCCTAATTTTTCGTCTGATTCTCAATTTTTGAATTCTGATGGAGTTTTTGACCAGCAAAAATTTACCGATTTTATTATTGATTTAAATTTAAATAATCCTACTGCATACGAACAGTGGAAAAATCAAGAAAAATCCATTGAAAACAGAATTAAAATTGAGGAATACAGAAGAATGGTTTTAGCAGGGTCATATGTTACTGACTTTGAAGCTAAGCAAGATTATTATTTTAAGAATGACTTATTGGATTTTCAATTTGTTAGAGTACCATATTCGTTAGTTTCTGATTCAATTATAGATGTAAAATCAAAAGATATAAAAAACTTTCTTGCTAAGAACAAAGAAGTTTATGAACAAGAAGCATCGTTTGATATAAAATACGTTCAATTTAATGAGGATGCTACTCCAAATGATAAGTTAATGATAGAAAACCAATTAAGGGAGCTTTTGAATGAAAGAACCATATTTAATGAGGTTTCAAAAATGGACGAAATATTACCGTCATTTTCGAATATTTCTGAAGAGTCAATTTCTGAATTTATTTCTGAGTACTCCGACCTTCCTTTTGATGATAGATTTTTAGCTCAAAAAGATTTAAAATCTAACTTTTCTGAAACGATTTTTAATCTCAAAAAAGATGTGATTTTTGGACCATACGAGCAAGATGGTTTTTTGATGTTAACCAAACTTATTGATAGAAAAAAACAAGGCAAAGCCAAGGTAAGACATGTTTTAATTGCATATAAAGACTCTGAGGGTGCTTCTGCAAATATCACAAGAACTAAATCAGAAGCAAAATCTAAAGCTAATAGATTGTTAAGGTCAATAAGAAATGGTGAGAGTTTTGCTAACGTAGCAGTCAACAATTCAGATGGTCCATCAGCTTCGAATGGAGGTCAATTACCTGAATTTACATATAATGATATGGTCGAGCCATTTAGTAAATATGTTTTTTCAAGAAGAAAAGGTTCATTAGGCATAGCAGAAACACCTTTCGGGTTTCACATAATTGAAATTCAAGATAAATATGATGCTGTTAAATTAGCTACAGTTGCTAAGAAAATCATACCTTCTGAAGAAACTAGTAATAATATTTTTTCTAATGCGATTCAGTTCGAGTTAGATGTCCAACAAAAGGATTTTGAAGAACAGGCAAAAATAAATAGCCTTTCTGTTGGTAATGTAAAAAATATAAAAATTTTAGATGAATCATTTCCAGTCATTGGTAATCAAAGACAAATTGTTAGATGGCTATTCGAAGATAGCCGTAAAGAAAATGAAATAAAAAGGTTCAACTTAAATCAGGGTGGGTATTTAATTATAAAAATTTCTGCTGTTAATAAAGAAGGGTTGCCAGATATTGAAAAATTAGATAATAGCATATTAAATGCTGTAATTAAAGAAAAGAAGAAGGAATATTTATTAGAAAATCTTTCTGGGTATGAATCTATGGAAAAAATTGCTGAAAAATATGATTTAGAAGTCAAGTCTGCTAACGCATTAAACAGGTTCACTCACATGATTTCAGGTGCTGCTAAAGAACCATCTATTGTGGGAGCAGGTTTTGGAATTCAACTAGATAAAATATCCAAACCAATTGCAGGAAAATCTGGTGTTTTTGTTATTAAAACAACTTCTAAAAAAACTGCAGAAGAAATAGAAAATTATGCTGGATTTAAATCATCTCTTATTTCTAAAATGGATCAAAACATTCAGAGTAATTTAGACGAATCTTTGAAACAATTATTCGAAATCGAAGACAATCGTGCAACCTATTACTAAAATAATTTACCAACAATTATCCAACAATCCTTTACGAAAAATATCAAATAAACGATTGTTATTAAAAGTTTTAGTATTACTCCCGTAAAAAATCCAATAAATGATCCCAATGCTGCTCTTAAGGCCAACTTTGTATCAGAATTATTGCTGAACTCACCAGCAAAAGCGCCAATGAATGGACCAAAAATTATTCCTATTGGACCAAATAATAAACCAATAATCAAACCAATTGTAGAGCCAATAACACCAAATTTTGTTCCTCCCAACAATTTTGTCCCCCATATCGGAGTGAAATAATCTAGAACAAGAATAACAACCGCTAATATAAATGTCAATAATAAAAAATTCCAATCAAATTCAACAACACTTGTGTTGTGTAAAAGAAAAAGTCCAACCCAACTAGTTAGAGGTCCAGGAATTATTGGCACAAAACTTCCAGCAATTCCAATTAACATTAATACAATACCAATTAAAATCAATGCAATATCCATGCTTCTAATCTACAAATTTTTTCTTCCTAAATTTATACTATGAACAGGCTAGTGATATGTCTTCTTTTTATTTTTATCTCTTGTAATTTGCCAGAGCCAACCTCCCCAAACACTGGTTGGACTCAAATCGATGAGTATCCTATTTATAATCAGTGTCCAGTTGATGATGTTAATTCTAATTGGAGTTGTTTTACCAAATTGATTGAAAAAAAAATTGATAAAAAAATAAATGAGAAAAATATATCAATTTCTAATTTAGATGAAACCGTATATCTAAAATTAAATATTGATACACTTGGAGTAATAACATTAATTAAAACAGAAGAAGCTTACAAAAACAAAAAATTTTTTAATACAGTTCAAGATGTTTTTAATTCTTTGGGTCCGTTAACTCCGGCTTTTAAAACCAATTTAGAAATTCCCGTTAAAGCACAATTAACTATTCCAATTCAAATATTAAAATAACATGAATTATAAATTCAAAAAATGAAAATATCTCGAGTTATTTTAGGTGTTGACCCAGGTACTACCATTATGGGTTTTGGAGTAATTAAAGTAGAGAATGATAATATTTCATGTCTTCAGTTAAATGATTTAAAGTTATCTAAATATGAAAATCATTATTTACGATTAGGTCATATATATCAAAGAACCAATGAAATCATTCAAACGTATAATCCAACGGAAATGGCCCTTGAAGCACCTTTCTTTGGAAAAAATGTTCAGTCAATGTTAAAGCTTGGAAGAGCACAAGGCGTTGCAATTGCCGCAGGCATTTCAAATGGTTTGAAGGTTTTCGAATACTCTCCGCGTAAAATTAAGATGGCAATAACTGGAAACGGTAATGCATCTAAGGAACAAGTGGCTAAAATGCTTCAAAAAATACTTCATATTGAAGAAATGCCAAAAAATCTTGATGCAACTGATGGTTTGGCAGCAGCGGTTTGTCATTTTTACAACCCCACAAGTCAAGTTGAAAAAAAATATACTGGATGGGAAGGTTTTATTAAAAAGGAGTCCCATAGGGTAAAGGAATAAGTATGCCTGGTTTATATATACATATCCCTTATTGTATGAAAGCGTGCAGTTATTGTAATTTCCATTTTTCAACTTCAACAAATACTGTTGATGACATGGTGAATTCAATTCTAATAGAATTAGAACTTAGAAAAAATCAGTTTTTCAAAAAAATTGAAACTATTTATTTTGGAGGTGGAACTCCTTCACTAATAAAACCACAATATTTTGATAAAATTATAAACAGTGTAAAGGAAATTTGTAGTGTAAGTAAAAACCCGGAGATTACTGTTGAAGTTAATCCAGATGATATTGACTTCATATATCTTGAAAAATTAAAAAAAATTGGTGTAAATAGACTATCAATCGGAGTTCAATCATTCAATGATTCTGAGCTTAAATTAATGAACAGGGCTCATGACAAAAAACAAGCAATAAAATCAATTAAAGATTCTAAGCGTTTCTTTAATAATATTTCAATTGATTTATTGTATGGAACTCCATATTCAAATCTTAATGATTGGAAATCTAATGTTTTGAGAGCTTTGGACCTTGATGTTAATCATATTTCATCATATGCATTAACAATTG
>PKDV01000078.1 GCA_002862715.1 Flavobacteriaceae bacterium
GTGGCTGTATGATTTAATGATGATGATTTTCTAGCTTCGGAATTCACAATAGCAAGAAACTCGTTTGATTGTAGGTCAGGCAATTTTTTTGTGAAATGCATAACTAGGTTGTTTTCCTTTTTTGTGTCAAATATATCAACAGATTCAGTATTAGATTTAATAATTCCAGTATCACCAATTTGGCCACCACCTTGAGGATAAAAAGGTGTCTTATTAAATACTAGCTGATAATATTTAGAATTATTATCCACTATACTTCTATATCTATTTATTTTTATTTTTTGTTGTAAAGGCTGATTGTGCTTAAAATCTTCGGAAATTAAATTTTTTTCGATTTCAACCCAATCATTTAATTTAATCTCTGCAGAATCTTTAGATTTTGATTTTTGTATTTGCATAAATTTTTCAAACTCCTCCAAATCTATTGTCATGTTGTTTTCCTTAACAATTAATTTAGTTAAATCTATTGGAAATCCATATGTGTCATAAAGTTTAAAAACTTTTTCTCCTGATATTATATTTTTTTTGCTTGAGTTAATTAAACTATCTAAAAGTACCAAGCCTTTTTTTAAGGTCTTAAGAAAAGCTTTTTCCTCATCTTTAATGATTTTTTTTATTAAATCCTTTTGATTATGAAGTTCAGGATAAAACTCACCCATCTGATTAGATAATTCATCAACCAATAAAAAAATAAATGGTTTATTTAAATCAAGAAAGCTGTATCCATATCTAATTGCTCTTCTCAATATTCTGCGAATTACATAACCAGCTCCATTGTTCGATGGCAACTGACCATCTGCTATTGAAAAAGAAACTGCTCTTACATGATCTGCAATCACTCTAAAAGCAATATCAATTTGTGAATTTTTTTTGTATTTAAGTCCTGAAATTTTTTCAATTGAAGTTATTAGTTTTAAAAAAATATCTGTATCATAATTAGACTTTACGTTCTGCACCGCCATACACAACCTTTCAAAACCCATTCCTGTATCAACATGTTTTTCAGGAAGAAGTTCTAAATTTCCGTTTGCTTTTCTGTTAAATTCAATAAATACTAAATTCCATATTTCAATAACTAATGGATGATCTTTGTTGACTAGTAAAGAACCACTAATCTTTTGTTTTTCTTGTTCATCTCTCAAATCTATATGAATTTCTGAGCATGGTCCACATGGACCATGTTCTCCCATTTCCCAAAAATTGTCTTTTTTTGTACCGTTTAAAATCCGGCTCTCGTCAATATATTTTTTCCAGAAATTGATGGAATCATAATCTTTTTCTAATCCGTCTTTTCTATCACCTTCGAAAACTGTTACATACAAATCTTCTTTATTAATTTTTAGTATTTCAGTTAAAAATTCCCATGCATAGGAAATTGCACTTTCTTTGAAATAATCTCCAAAACTCCAGTTTCCTAGCATTTCGAACATCGTATGATGATAAGTATCTACTCCGACTTCTTCTAAATCATTGTGTTTCCCAGAAACTCTGAGGCACTTTTGAGAATTTGCTAATCTATTCGTTTTAGATTTTGAATTTCCCAGAAAAATATTTTTAAACTGATTCATCCCAGCATTTGTAAACATAAGAGATGGATCATCTTTCACAATAATTGAGGATGATGATACAATATCATGGTTTTTTGAATTAAAAAAATTCAAAAAACTTTTTCTTATTTCTTGAGAGCTAATCATAATTATTCTTCACTACACTTGAAATGTGTATATTTGGTGTGTAATTCTGCATCAGTAAAAATAGTATATTTTAAAGAATGGCAAAGGTTAAGTATTATTATGATAATGATAGTTTGTCATACAAAAAGATTGAAATTAAGAGACAAAAAAAAGTCCAAAATGTATTGGCCTTCTTATTAGCCTCAGCCATATTCGGTATTTCTTTTTTATTTTTTCTACTTTCAACCCCAACATTAAGTACACCCACAGAAATATCGCAAGCAAGAGAAATTGAAAATTTTAAATTAAACTACACCCAATTACAAAGAAAAGTTGCACAGTTAGAAGAAGTAATGTTAGATTTAGAGAAGAGAGATAATCAAATATATAGAGTTGTTTTCGAAACAAACCCCATTTCAAATGATGTTAGAAAAGCTGGATTTGGTGGAGTTAATAGGTATGAAAATCTTGAAGGATATTCAAACTCAGATTTAGTAATTAGCACAACAAAAAGAATTGATATACTTTCAAAGCAAATGGTAATACAGTCTAAGTCGTTCGATGAAGTTCAGAAATTAGCTTTAGATAAAGAGAAGCTTCTATCTGCAATTCCATCAATACAACCAATAAAAAATGAAAATCTTACAAGAATGGCTTCTGGTTTTGGATGGCGTACTGATCCTTTCACTAAATCTAGAGCAAGACATAAAGGAATGGATTTTACTGCACCAAGAGGTACAGCTATTTACGCAACAAGTGACGGCGTTGTAATCAGAGCAGATAATAGGTCCTCAGGATATGGTAAACATATTAGAATTAATCATGGTTATGGATATGTAACACTTTATGCTCATCTAAGTAAATATAATGTTAGAAAAGGACAAAAAGTTAAAAGAGGAGATATTATAGGGTTTGTCGGAAATACTGGAAGGTCACAAGCACCACATCTTCATTATGAAGTAATAAAAGATGGTATAGCAATTAATCCAATTAACTTTTACTCAGGTGATTTAACTCCTGCCGAGTTTGAAGCCATGCTCGAAGTTGCAAGTATCGAAAACCAATCTCTTGATTAATGATTAATCAACTGCCTGAAAAATTGTATTATAACATTGGAGAAATTTCAAATGCGTTTGGAGTAAAACCTTCCTTAATAAGATTTTGGGAAAAAGAATTTAACATCATTAATCCAAAAAAATCGAGCAAAGGAACTAGAAAATTTTCTATCAAAGATGTTGAAAAAATAAATTTGATTTATTCTTTGGTTAAGAAAAAAGGATACACACTTGAGGGAGCAAAAAAACAAATTTTGAACGGTGAAAATGGAAATCTTGATGTTTTAAAAAGATTACAAAAAATTCGTTTGGAGTTATTAAGAATGAAAGAAGAATTGTAATCGATTTATTTTTTTCTCATAAAAATATCAATTGTTGATCCTGTAAAATCATATTTCTCTCTTATTTTATTTTCTAAAAACCTTTTATAAGGTTCTTTCACATACTGTGGCAGATTACAAAAAAAAGTAAATTGAGGATGTTTACTTGGAAGTTGTCTTACAAATTTCACTTTAATGTACTTTCCCTTGATTGCTGGCGGTGGAGTCCTTAGAATTATAGGTAATAAATAGTCATTTAAAGATTTAGTTGGTATTCTATTTTTTCTTCTTTCAAATACATTTAAAGCTGTTTGGATTGACTTGTGTATTCTTTGATTATTTAAGGCCGACACAAAAATTATTGGGACATCTGTAAATGGAGAAATTTCTTTCTTAATTTTTTTTGTAAATTCTTCCGTTGAGTTATTTTTTTTGTCAATCAAATCCCATTTATTTACAATAATTACAATGCCTTTGTGGTTTTTAGCTGCCAACCAAAAAATATTTTTTACTTGAGAATCAAATTCTCTACAGGCATCATATATCAAAATACATACATCAGAATTTTCAATTGACTTAATTGAACGCATTACTGAATAAAATTCTATGTTTTCTAAAATCTTTGATTTTTTTCTTATTCCAGCTGTATCTACCAAATAAAAGTTAAATCCATATTTATTGTAGTAAGTTTCAATACTATCTCTTGTTGTACCAGCCTCATCGTTGACTATATTTCTTTTCTCATCAATTAAAGAATTTATGAACGATGATTTTCCAGCATTAGGTCTGCCAATTACAGCAAACCTTGGTAAATCATCTTTTTTATCTCCATTAGCAATAGTAAAAGATTTAACTAGTTCATCTAATAAATCTCCTGTTCCACTTCCGTTTATGGCAGAAATATTAAATTGTTTACTAATACCTAATGAATAAAATTCTGAAGAGTCAGAAAGTCTAGTTGAATTATCAACTTTATTTACAACAAGAAAGACTGGTTTACTAGACTGACGTAATAATTTAGCAACATCCATATCAGATGAATTCAATCCAATTTCAACATCAACCAAAAACAAAATACAATCTGACTCATCAATGGCAATTTTTACTTGTTTATGTATTTCTTTTTCATATCTATCGTTACCTCCAATTAAATAACCCCCTGTATCAATCAATGTGAATTTTTTTCCATTCCACTCTGAATTACCATAATGTCTATCACGTGTTACTCCGCTAGTAGAATCAACAATTGCTTCTCTTCTTTTAACAAGACGATTAAATAAAGTAGATTTACCAACATTAGGTCTACCAATAATTGCTACTACATTAGACATAGCACAAAGTTAAATTTTATGTCAAGTTTGGTAACCAAATCTTTTTAATTTAGTAGAGCTTGATCTCCAGTTTTTATTAACTTTTACATAAAGTTCTAAATGAATTTTTTTATTAAAAAAGTTCTCCAAATCCTTACGCGCTTCAACTCCCAGTTTTTTTATTGACTCTCCATTGTGTCCAATTAAAATTCCTTTTTGAGTCTCTCTCTCAACATAAATAACAGAACTCAACTTCAAAATTTTATCTTTAAAATCAAAAACTTCTGTTTTCACTTCAACTGAGTAAGGAATTTCTTGTTTATAAATATTTAAAATTTTTTCTCTAATTTTTTCATTGACAAAAAAACGTTCCGTTTTATCTGTCAGTTGATCTTTAGGAAAATATGCAGGGTGTATAGGTAGTAATTCAACTATTTTTTCAACAAGACTGTCTGTTTGAAACTTTTCTTTAACAGAAATTGGAATTATTAATGAACCCGGTATATTTTTTTTCCAAAATTCTATTGTTTTTTCTAATTTTTTTTGATCGCCTAAATCTATTTTATTAATTAAAATTATAATTGGTTTTTTTGATAAAATAATTTTTTTTGTTAAATCATAATCAAAATTATAGTAATCACCAATTTCAATAACTAATAAAAAAATATCTGCATCTTTTAACACAGACATTGTTGCATTCACCATACTTTCTTGAAGCTTATAATTTGGTTTAATTAATCCAGGTGTGTCTGAAAAAATCAGTTGAAATTTATCAGAACTTAATATACCCAAAATTCTATGTCTAGTTGTTTGGGCTTTAGGACTTGTAATGAGTAAATTTTCCCCAATTAGTAGATTTATCAAGCTAGACTTACCAACATTAGGCATTCCAATTACATTTACAAATCCTGATTTATGCATGTTGCAAAGTTAACGATTGACAAAACTATTTTGCCATTTTCATTCAATTTTATAAATTTGTTTCCCTTTATCGCGGGATAGAGCAGTAGGTAGCTCGTCGGGCTCATAACCCGAAGGTCGCAGGTTCGAGTCCTGCTCCCGCTACTTTTAGAGTCACCAGAACAGTGACTCTTTTTTTATAACTTGCCTAGCAGTAATCCTATCGTTTATTAATCTTGATTAAAAAATTGTATTCCAAGAGTTGGTATTCCTGAAAAATCAAAAAGTGTTGCATTTTCCCATGCAGAATTACAATCAGTTGAAATCCATGCTGGTTCCCAATATACTATGCCTAAACCACCAGATTTTTTAACTTCTTCCGATAATGATGTTAAATAATTAAGCTGTCCTTCTTGTGTGGCAGGATATTCGTCCAAAATCGCAGAAGTTCCAAGGATATTATTTTGTGAATCAACATAGTCAAGGGTAAAAGGATATGCTGTTTCAACAATCATTAGTTTTTTATTATAATTTTCGATTAAATTTTTTAATGGTTGTTGGATATTTGATACGCTATATTCTGACCATTGTGGATAATATGAAATACCTATCCATTGATAATCCCTTACTCCTGCTTTTGTTGCTTGTTCAAACCACCAAAGTGCATTTTCGGGTTGAGCAATATGAAGCATTGTTTCAACTTTTTTGTTTGTTTGAGATGAAAAGTCTTCAACAGCTTGAATTGCACTATTTAGTAATAAAGCATTTCTAGTCCAATCAATTGGCCAAACCAACTCACCTTCCTGTAATATCATTGGGTTAATCTCATTACCTAATTGTACAATATCAGGAGTCAGCTGCAGAAAATAAAGTTCAACTAAAACATCATAAGTATAATCATATAATTCACTAGCTAACCTAAACACATTATTTACAAAAGGAAGCCATGCTGCTGGGATTGTCTGTTGTCCCGGATCAGCCCATGTATCTGAGTAATGAAAATCTAATAATACATACATTCCATTTTCTTTGGCTCTTCTTATAGATTTTTTTACATCTGAAAGATTTGAATAGTTTGTCCACTTTGGATCATGCCAAAGTCTATAACGTGCAATGTTAGCACCTTTGTTAGCTAAAATTTCATAAACATCTTTTTCAATATTATCATTATCAAAATAAATTGCACCACAGTCCTCCATCTCGTTGACATAAGATAAATCAGCTCCGTAAAAAAAATTTGGAAAAGTGATAGGTATTTCACTACCATTATTAAGATTGTTCTGCAAATCAGCGTCATGAGAATTTTTACAAGAACATATTGAAATCATAAAAATTAATGAAAAAAAAATTCAAAACACTTCATAAGTATTACAAACTTCTTACAGTTCTAAATCCTGTATGCATGCTACTTGTATCCGGAGTGGATTTCATTCTCATTGAATTTCTATAACCCGTACAATAACTTTTATGACATAAAAAACTACCGCCTCTACTCACTTTTTTTTGAGCATATGGTTCATTTGAGTCATAACTTTTTTGGGGACCTTGGGGGTTAATGGAAAGAATTTCTGAAACAGAATAATAATAGTTCTCATCATACCAATCTGAACACCACTCCCAGACGTTGCCCGACATATCAAATAATCCGTAACCATTTGGTTCAAAACTTCTGACATCAGCAGTGTAAATAAATCCATCGTCTTTTGAGTTATAATATGGAAAATTACCATTCCAAGTGTTGGCTTTTAATTTTCCTTCATCTAAATCTTCATTACCCCATGAAAAAGTTGCATCAATTATTCCACCTCTACTCGCGTACTCCCACTCAGCCTCAGTGGGTA
>PKDV01000049.1 GCA_002862715.1 Flavobacteriaceae bacterium
GTGGGAATGCTAGTCAATGATTTTTTAGTTAAAAACTTCTCAAATATTGTTGATTATAATTTTACAGCAAAAATTGAAGAAAATTTTGACTCCATTGCTGATGGAAATAAAGACTGGAAAGAACTTATGAAAGATTTTTATAAAAATTTCCATCCTAAGGTTGAATTTGTTAGCAAAAATGCAAAACGTGAAATTGGGGAAAGAGTTTTAGGAATAGACCCAAAATCAGGGCGACAGCTAAGTGTTCGCCTCGGGAAGTTTGGTCCTATGGCACAAATTGGAGTATTTGATGATGATGAAAAACCATTGTTTGCTTCTTTGAATGAAAGCCAGCAGCTAAATAAAATTACATTTGAAGAGGCTTTAGATCTATTCAAACTTCCCCTTCTAATCGGTCATCATGATGATATGCCAATTGAGGTAAATAATGGAAGGTATGGGCCCTATTTGAAGTATGGTAAATTATTTGTTTCTATTCCAAAATTAACTAACCCACTTTCAATAACAAAGGATGAAGCAGTTGAGCTAATCGAAAAAAAAATAGCTGAAAACGCACCAATTTATACGTACGACGATAAGCCTGTTACCAAAGGCAAAGGGAGATTTGGTCCATTTATAAAGTGGAACAATACTTTTATAAATGTTTCTAAAAACTATGATTTTGATTTACTTTCTGATAGTGATATTGTTGCTTTGATTGAGGAAAAAAAGAAAAAAGATTTGGAGAAAATTGTAAAGAATTGGAGTAAAGAAAATATCACAATAGAAAAAGCAAGGTGGGGAAGACATAATATTATCAAAGGTAAGTTGAAAATTCAACTTCCAAAGAATAAAGATGTTTCAAAAATTACATTAGAGGAAGTGCAAGCTATCATTAAAAATAACAGCAAGTCAAAAAAATCTAAAAAGTAAATAATTTGAATTTCCTTTCTCCTATAAATGAAGATTTGGTTGAATATTCTAATAAACTTTCAAACCAAACAATTGGAAAAAAAGTTTTAATTCATTCTCATAAACATGGTTTTCCAAATTTAACAAAAGTAAAGTTTGCTTTCTTTACTTTTTCAAGCAATTATTCAAAAAATCAAAATTTTGTTACAGAAAATTTTAGAAAGTTATTTTACAAATTATTTTATGGTAATTGGGATTTTGCAATAGCTGATATTGGTGTTTTACAGCAAGGAAATAAAATTGAAGATTCAAATGCTGCAATACAGGAAATAGTTTCCGAAATGAACCAAAGAAATATTTTATGCTTAATGATTGGCGGTAAAAAAGAATTATCATATGCTCTGTATCACGGGTTGAAAGAAAAAACTCAAAACATCAATATAACATCGATTGACTCGGAGTTTAATTTTATAAATTATGATAATTTAAAAGAATTAAATTTTATTTCTAAAATAATTAATGAAACAAACAATCATTTAGGAAATTTTTCAAATATTGGATATCAGAGTTTTTATGTCTCGCAAGAAGAAATCGATTTAATGAATAAACTTTCTTTTGATTATTACAGACTTGGTGAAATCACAAAAGATATACAAGAAGCAGAACCTGTTCTTAGAGAGTCAGATATTGTATCAGTGAATCTTTGCTCTGTTAAATCATCAGAGTTAAATTATGATGGAAACCCTAATGGTTTTAATTCACAACAGCTCTGTGCATTAATGAGATATGCTGGACTTAGCTACAATTTAAAAATTTTGGGATTATTTAATATTCCAAATACAAAAAGTTCTTGTCAATTAATTGCTCAAATTGTTTGGTATATAATTGATGGGTCATGCTATAAATTACTTGAAACTCCTAAAAAGAAATCAAATAATTTTATTAAATATATGGTTACCTATCAGAAAAATGAAATTATATTCTATAAGAGTAAATTAAGTCAGAGATGGTGGATGCAAATACCTGATAGTTTTGATAATAATAATAATAAGGAATATTCGTTATTAGCTTGTACTGAGAAGGACTATCGGACTGCGCAGGTTGGACAGCTTCCAGATAGATTGTTAAAGTCAATTAAGCGAAGTATGCATTAAATTCCATACTTTTGGAAAAATTTTTTGACTTTATCATTTATAATAAGGTTACAAATGAAAAAGATTTTATTAACAATATTGTTTTTTATACTCATTTACAGCTGTGGTAATAACAACCAAGGTGAATTAGTAGGTGTAAAGGCGAAAAAGTTTTTTCAAGAAAAACCTTATGGAATGACTTTAATTCCTGGTGGTTCTTTTATCATGGGTTCATCTGATGAGGATGTAATTGGAGCAAAAGATAATTTTACCCGAACAGTCACAATGCGTTCCTTTTGGATGGACGAAACTGAAATAACAAACTCCGAGTATAGGCAATTTGTAGAATGGGTCAAGGATTCCATAATTAGAACTGAACTTGCAAAAGCTGCTCTTTTAAATGGTGGTTTTTTTGCGGTTTCTGATTTCCCATCTACTGATGATGAAATAGACCAAACCCCCATATTTAAGTATCTTCCTATTTATGATATCGATGATTTAGTTGATACAGATGAAGAAAAGAGCGGATACCAAGAATACGTCGAGGAAAATTTTCTTGATTTTGTTTCGAATTATTATGAAACTGAAGATAATAGTGATGACGAGTTTCATTACCATTTACCACTTAACAGAGATGAAGAAATTTTTACTGATAGAGAAGATTATCCAGATTTAGAGTATGCTAGAGTTTTTGAGGAAACGATTTATTTGCCTGAAGACAACTGGTTTTCTGGTCAGCCTGTAATGAATAAAAAATTATTTAAATATCGTTTTTCTACTTTGGATATTGAATCTGCAACAAAAAATCCTGATAGCTTACCATCTAAGTATACTATTTATGAAGCTTATGAAATATACCCAGATACAACTGTGTGGATTAAAGATTTTAAATACAGCTACAACGAGCCAATGCATAATGATTATTTTTGGCACAAAGCCTATGCGGATTATCCTGTGGTAGGTATTAGTTGGAATCAGGCAAGGGCTTTTGCTCACTGGAGAACAAAAATTAGAAATGATTATTTAAGATCAAAAAGAAAAAGTAGTGTATCTAATGGTACATATAGATTGCCAACCGAGATTGAATGGGAATATGCTGCTAGAGGAGGGTTAGAATCTGCTATTTATCCATGGGGTGGCCCATACCTTACTGACGAAAGAGGATGTTTTTTAGCCAATTTTAAACCTAAAAGAGGTGATTATTCTGCAGATTTATCCTTGTATACAGTTGAGGCTAAATCATACGATCCAAATGATTATGGATTGTACAATATGTCTGGAAATGTTTCAGAATGGACAAACTCAACTTACACCAAAGACACCTATGAATTTATGTCAACTATCAATCCTGATTATAAAAGCAATAATGATAAACAGAAGGTAATTCGGGGTGGCTCATGGAAAGACGTTGCCTACTATTTAAGAGTCGCTTCAAGAGATTTTGAGTATGCAGATAGTTCAAGAAGTTACGTTGGATTTCGTTTAGTCAGGGATTATGTGGGCTCATCTGAATTACAACAACAATAAATAAATAATAATTATGAAAGAAAATAAATTTTTTATAGCAGAAAATGTAATAGAGTTGATTTTTGGTATTGGTGCTTCCATTGTAATAATTGGAGCTCTGATGAAAATTACATATATGAATTTTGGGCCACTTACTGCAGATTTAATGCTCACAGTTGGCCTTTTAATTGAAGCTGCAATTTTTACAATTGCAGGTGTTAGAGGTTATGTTTTATTAAAAGACAATAATGTTAAAGCCGATGCAACAGATGTCTCAGATGTATCCAAAGAAGCAAATGAGCTTAAATTAGCGTACCAAAATGCTACGACTAAACTAACCTCACTTGGCAAAAACTTGTCTAAAGTTGTCGACAGTACCAGTGCTATTGATATACCATCAGATATTTCAAGTAATATGGCAAGTCTTAACGAAAATGTTTCAAAGACATCTAAAGCACTTGATGTTTTGGAAAAAGCATATGTTAATACTGAAAAAGCTGTTGCTACAGAGCCCGCTGCACATAAAAATGTGGTTGAAAATATGAACCAACTTCAAAGTGAATTATCAAATCTCAAAAAAACTGTCGCTAGTTTAAATGCTAAATACGCTGAGGTACTAGGCGCAATGAAAAAGTAAAAATGGCTGGAGCTAAACAAGATACTAGACAAAAAATGATAGGCATGATGTACCTTGTGTTCATCGCAATGCTTGCTCTAAATATTAGTAAAGAAGTTCTCGCAACTTTAGGACTAATTAATGATGATGTTACAAACGCAACTGCTGATTTATTTGATGACAGCTCTGAAAAATACGTAGTTTTTCAAAACAATTCTCAAAATGAATATTATAAAGTTGCAGCGCAATTCACACCTGAAATTAAACAACAGGCTGACGATTTTTACAACTATATCGAAAATCTTAAAAAATATTTATTAGATAGCGGTAATGGTTTCAAAAAAGCAAGAAAAAATAGGTCAACTAAAGAGATTGATACTATTGTTGATTATCAGATAATGGATAAATCAAAATATTTAGATGATCTTTTTTTCAATAGAGGTGGATATACAGATGACGGAAAAGATTTTGTAAATAAATTCTCAAACTTTCCTGGTAATTTAAAAAAGGTATTAAGTGAATTTTTGGCTGCTGATTTAGAAAAAGACCCCCCCAATGATGAAAAACCTGAGGGTGAATATGTTGACTTTGATTTTTCTTTTATGGATGTCTTAAGTTTGAGATTCGAATACTCAGAAAATGTTTTGAACAGAGAAGGAAAATATCAGCCATACCTTGATTATCATTTTAAAGGGTTCCCACTAATAGCGTCCTTATCGAAACTTACAAAAATTCAATCTGATATTAGATATTTAGAAAATAAAATTCTTGAAAATATACTAAGCACTGTAAATGCTCACGAAGGCGGATTGAACACATATTCAACACTACTTGAAGCTTCCAAATCTTCGTATTACACTGGTGAATTAGTTGATGCTTCAGTTGTTATGGGTAAAAAGGATTCAAATTTTAGACCTGATAGGGTAGAGCTTTTTATTAATGACCGCGAGCTGAAGCTTACTAGAGATTTTGAAATTTCTGCAGGCGGCATAACTCTCAACAGAAGATTTAACACACCAGGCTCTTACAAGCTTACAGGAAAATTATTTTTTGAAAGAAATAATAAAGAACAATCTGTTGATGTGGCTCAAATAATTTCAGTCATTGATAAGCCAAATGATGCTGTGATTTCTGCAGATCAAATGAAAGTAGTTTACAGAGGATTACCGAATGACCTGTCCATTTCAATCCCTGGAGTTCCTAATAATAAATTAACTGCAAGAGCCACAAATGGAGTTATAAAAAGAAATGGTAATAAGTTTTTGGCAATTCCTGATGGTGATAAAGTTGGGGAAAGCATGAGAATATTTGTTTCTGGAGAAATAAATGGTTCAAAAATTAACTCCCCAGGACAAGATTTTAGAATCAAACCACTACCTCCTGCATTGGGATCGATTGATTTAGGAGAAAGATTAGGAAAATTCAATAGTGGTGAAATCATTAGGGAATACGTCCCTGCGGGTACTATTGCTGCAAAATTTCCAGATGATTTTGACTATAATTTAGATGTAATTGTTAAGAGTTTTAATATTAAAGTAGGTAGTAGAGCTGCTATACCTATAAGTTCGAACAAGATTAAAGATTCTAGAGTAATAAGATCTTATTTAGAAAATGCTTCAAGGGGTGACATTATATTTGTATACAATATTGATGCACAAGTAAAAACTGAAAACCAAACAATAGATGATATCAAGGTTACTGACTTTGCTTTAACAATTAGATAGATGAATTTAAATTTAAACTTATTATTATTTTTCTTGTTTGTAGTTCTAAGTTTTAGTGCATTGGGACAAGTTAATGTGCTCAACGCTGAAAGGCCCGAAGAGATTGGTGTGCTTTCTGAAAATCAAGAAGAAATTTTAAGTAATAAAAAATATCTTGAATATCCGCATGTTAATGAAGGTGATGTAATGTGGAGTAAAATTGTTTATGAGGAAATTGATTTGTCCGAAAAATTCAATCATCCGCTATATTTCCCAAAAGACGGATTGTACAAATCAGAGAGAAAATCTATGTGGAGAACCATAAAAGATGCCATTCTAGATGGAAGAGTAAATAAGATTTATAATGATGCAAATCCAAATTTCTCTGAACTTTTTGATAAGGAGACTTACATAAAAAGGCTTGAAAACAGAGAAGGTCCTGAGGTTGTTCCTTTAAAATCAATGGATATTGTTTCATATAAAATTAAGGGAATTTGGTATGTTGATAAGAGAATTGGTGAGATGCGATTTAGAATTCTTGGAATTATGCCAAGAGGTAAAGACATGAACAACCTCGATAATGATGAGCCGGTTGACTTATTTTGGCTGTGGTATAAAGATTTAAGACCAATTTTGCATGAGGTTTTTGTTTTTGATGATACAAACAATGCCAGTAGAATTACATTTGATCAAATTTTAACTTCAAGAAGATTTACTTCAAGGATTTATGCTGTTGATAATGTCTTTAATGATAGGCCTGTAGACCAATATGTAGATGATCCATTTATGCAACTAATTGAATCTGAGAGGATTAAAAATTTAATTCGTGATTTTGAGCACGATTTGTGGTCAGATTAATTCAATAATTTTTTTATTTTTTTTCTAATTGATGAATAAATTGTTAATTTTTTTATCAAATAATTGCAATTTACAGGGAAGAAATGCATTTTTTTTATTAACTTTATAAAAAACAATTAATTATGGCATATTCATTTGAAAATAGCAAAGGTAAAACTTATTACCTACACACTAAAGATGTTACATTAAAAGGAGGACGTAATCAAACTATTTATTATTTCGCCAAAGACAAGCGTGCTAATGCATGTGATCTTCCAGCGGGTAAGAAAGTGGTTGAAAATGAAAGAACAGGTCTTCCATTTGTAAAGTCTGCTTAAATATTTAAAACCAAAAAAATAAATCCCAGAAAAAATATTTTTCTGGG
>PKDV01000112.1 GCA_002862715.1 Flavobacteriaceae bacterium
CCAATCAAACACAAAGTTTAGACGACTTTTCAGTTTCTTATCAGTATGTAGATGACAGTGGGGTCACACAAAACAGTGCTGAACTGCCAAATCCTTTCAACAGCAATACTCAAACCGTAATTGTAACTGTGACTAACAATATCAACAACTCTTGCGTGATTTCGAAAGACATTGATTTTGTTGTAAACCCTCTTCCTGTTATAAAACAAAACTTAATTGTTGTTGAACAATGTGACGACGATGAAAGCAATGATGGGATTACTTTACACAATCTAACTGAATATGAGGAGCTTTTTTCTAATAACTATCAAAATGAAACTTTTGAGTATTACAACGACGAAGCACTAAGCATAAAAATTGATGACCCTACAAATTATTATAATGTTGCTCTTGAAGATTTAATTTGGGTTAAAATAATCTCTGAAAATGGATGTGAAAGAATCTCAAAAACTCAGAATGGAGATGACAGGCTTCAGATAGACATAACTGTTGGAGCAAGTCAAATTTCCCAAACATTCATTGAGGAAAACAACACTCTTTATTCAATTTGTGATGATGATTTTGGCTCCGCTCAAGATGGAGTTTCTGTATTTTCAAAATCTGTCTTGCAAGACATTGTCGAAAAGCTTAGGGGTTCAAGGGAAATTTTTCAAGATCAAAATATTAGAATCTCTTTACATACAAATCCTGACGATGGTTTAACTGGTGAAAATCCAATCGATTTAGATAGCGATTTTACTAATTTAAACCCATACAATCAAGAAATATGGGCTAGAGTAGTAAACATAGACATAACAACATTCACGTGTTTAGGCTACGAAAAAGTCGCAGAGCTTTTTGTAGAGCCTAGGCCTATTGCATACCAAGTTTCCATTGATAGACAATGTGATGGAGATAGTGTTTTAGACTTAAACTCTCAAGATGGATTTTTCCCATTTGATACCTCCGAGATAATTAATCAGTTGTTAATCGACCCGTCCAGTGGAATAAAACAAGATGAGTCTGCTTTAACAATTTCATATTTTAATGAAGATGGTTCAGAAATTCCAAGCTCTAATTTTAGCCCTGTGTTTTTAACGGAATCTCAAACTATTACTTTACGGGTTGAAATTAACCCCATATATCCAAATATTAACAACCCCCAGGGTTTGTGTTATGATGAAACAACCCTCGAGTTTATCGTGGATGATAGCCCAGAAGTTGGAGTTCCAAACGTTCCTGAACAATGTGACAGTGAAGATGGTCTTTTAGACGGACAAGGGGTTTTTGATACTGGTAATTTAAACACAGAGCTGTTAGCAGGCCAAACCAATATGGAATTAAACTATTTCTTAATAGATGGAGCAGGGAATGAAACTGATTTAGGGACAAGTCTTCCAAATCCGTTCAACACCTCGACTGTAACTGTTTTAGCAAGAATCTTAAATCCCGACAATCCAACTTGTATTGTTGAGGAGTATATTACATTTCAGGTAAATGAAAACCCAGTATTTGAACTTCCTGAAGAACAAGTTTATTGTACCAATCTTGGCAGTGATACAATATATGTAACAACTCCAAGCGCCACATATAACTATTCGTGGACTAGGGACAACAATGGTGTTGAAGAACCTATGAATCAATTTTCACAAAATCTTGTAATTAATCAAGGTGGTGTTTATACTGTAACTGCTACAAACCCTACTACAGGTTGTACTACGTCCAAAACAATTTCTGTAAGTGAGTCTGAACTTGCTTTACTTGACTACGACGATATAACAGTTTATGATTTGACAGGGGACGGTACAAATCGAATTGAAATTCAGACTGGAGTAGATAATTTAGGAATTGGTGATTATGAATTTGCTTTTAATGACGGTTCTTTTCAAGACAGTCCTGTCTTTGAAGATGTAGAACCAGGAATTCATAAAATTTCTGTAAAAGACAAAAACGGGTGTGGGATTGCTGAAATTATGGTGTCAGTAATTGGTTATAAATACTTCTTCACGCCTAATTCTGACGGAATTAATGATACATGGCAGGTACTTGGTATTAGTGAACAATTTCAGGCAGAATCATTGATATACATTTTTGACAGACATGGAAGGTTGTTAACTCAAATTGCGACCAACGGAGAAGGTTGGGACGGGACATACAATGGCTCTGCACTCCCTGCAGATGATTATTGGTTTAGAGTAAATCTTGAGGACGGAAGAAGTTTTACTGGTAACTTCAGTTTAATAAGATAAAAAAACCCGCATAATGCGGGTTCATAATTGGACTGTTTTTTCTATTCTTTAATCTCAGCAGCAACATTAAAAAACCTCTGGATTTTGCCGTTTTCGACATAATACCAATCGTTTACAAGAAAATCCTTTTCTTCCCCTTCTTGATTGGTTTCAGTCAAATCAAAGCCAGCGTTAACCCACTCACCTTTTATCTCAGGGTTATCGTCTTTAATAGCAAATGCCCATGTCATTTCCCAGTTGTACTGAATGGGGTTATTTTTCATTCCAGCCATTAATTCATCTGCAGAATTATACGCTTCTCCACTGTAAAAATAAAATGTTGCAGAATCTGCTATAAGTTCCCGCATTGAATCATAATCTTTTGCAGACCAAAATTCGTCCATCTTTACTATTAAATCTACAGATTCCTGCGAGCCCATTTTGATTTCATTTCCTCTTGGACTAAATCCATTTGCTTCAACAACCTCTACTGGCTGAGAGCAAGACATCATAATTGCTGTAACAGCAAATAAACATATAATATTTCTCATTTTTATTTAATTAAAATTTTACTATTCAGAAACAGATTCTTCTGATGCTTCTAAACTATATACATAAAACAAATCCACAAGACCATCTACAATTCTAGCATCAATCATGTGTGCTTCTGTTTTTTCTTCACCATCAACATTCGTAGTAACCCAGTGACCTGCAATTACCCAGTCTTGATCTTTCTTTACGGCTTTGTAAGGCATTGCCCAATAAATATCCCATTTTGGTTGCTCCGCTTCTAGCCATCCAGACAATACCTCTTTGTGCATTTCTTTACCACTAACCTTAATTCCACCTGGAGCAGTAATTGAAATGGAGTCTGTTTCCATAGACATTATTGCTTCAATATCTCTGTTGTTGTGAGCTTCAATATATTTAATCCAAATGTCTGTTATATCGTCTGTAGAAACTACATATTTTTCTTCAGCGTCATATTTAAAAAATCCCGCCCCTTTTTCTTCTACAGGCATTGTACATGCCGCAAAAGCTAAAACTATTATTAAAATTATTTTTTTCATACTTTGACTTGTTTTTTATAAAGTTAAGATTATTTTGACAAGTAATCTGCAGCAGAGGTTGCTATTTGGCGATATGGCTTTATATTAACTTTAAATCCTAAAGAGTTGGCCCAACCTTTGGCAGCCGAAACCAATTTGTTTGAATAAAATCGATTGTCCTCATTATAATCCATATCTATCTCTAAACATATTTTTTTATTGCTTTTTAATTTCTGTGCAATCTGAATGCTGAGCTCCGTTTCTTTCCATAGTCTTGTCCAAATGTCCTTTATTTTAGGAACGGTTTTCTTAGAGTGAATATAATGAACACCTGATTCCTTATATCTGTAAGCAATTGCAGTTACATATTTTGTATGATGAGACAGTGAGTTAGAGTCTGTTCCAATATGAATTTCAACATCAGGGTACCTTTTCATTATTTTTAACGTGTAATTTACCGGTTCTATTTCTTTTCCAATTGAATTTTTAAATATTAACATAAGTAATTTATTTATAACGTTCTTAAACTATGGCGTAGTACATAGACTACAAACTGTTTGCTGTGGTTTTTCTGTTAGGGCTAATTTAGATTACCAGCCGCCACCAGCGCCGCCGCCGCCAAAACCACCACCACCAAAGCCGCCGCCAAAGCCGCCGCCAAAACCACCACCGCCGGATCCGCCGTATGATCCAGACCAGCTGCCTCCAGGATGATATACTCCGCCATCATTCATGGTGTAATCCCAATAAATATCCCACCAATTAACTTCCTGACCGTCTTTTATTCTTTTATTAAATTCTTTATTCACAGCACCAATAGGGCTAATAAATGCTATACTAATAATAGTTAACGCAAAGATAACCCAAACCCACCCTGGTGTTCCGTCGGATGATTTTCTTTTTTTATTGTCTGAAGAAAAATTCCCAGCCAATATTTCAATTATTTCATCTGTTGCTTCGTCTAGACCAGTGTAATAATTAAACTCCTTAAAATTTGGTCTTAATGTATTTGTAACAATTCTTTTAGCTTTTGCGTCTGTTAGAAACTCCTCAACCCCATACCCAGGAGCTATAAACATTTGTCTGTCTGACTTTGCTACCAATATTAGCACTCCATTGTCCACTCCTTGTTGCCCTACACCCCATTGTTGTCCCCACTCTGTTGCTAAAGAAGAGTGCGCTTCTCCTTTTGATGAATCAATAACAATTACAACAATTTGCGTGGATGTTGAATCCGCATATCTAATAAGTTTTTCGTTTAATTTCTGTTCTTGGCTTTTTGAAATTAGACTTGTATACTGATAAACTGCCTTTTGAGTTGAAGGTTTTTTTGGAATATCATACTGCGCGTTTAACGAAAAAGAAAAAGTTGATACAAGAAATAACGTGATAAAAGTTCTTATCATTTCAAATCTTTTTTAAATGTAACGTGGTTTTCAAGCTCATTAATATCATCTTTCTGATATGGAAAATATTCTTTGAGTCTCCTGCCACACTCCATAATTGTAAGAACTATTCCTTCAAAAAACTTGCCTTTTTTAAAAGCTCTTTGTAAGGCGTTTCTTAGAGACTTCCAAAACCTTTTGGGAACTTTTTCATGAATTCCCTTGTCACCACAAATTGCAAACTTTTGATCTTTATATGAGATATACAGCAATACTCCATTCTGAAGTTCCGTTTTATTCATTTTTAATTTGTAAAAAACTTCTAGTGCTCTTGCCTCAACATTTCCACCGCATACTTCCTCTAAATGAAGTCTAATTTCTCCCGAGGTTAGCATTTCTGCTTTAGAAATAACTGATGATATTTCTTTGATTTGGGTCTTACTTAAAAGGTTTTTCAGCTCCATCTAGTCAAAATCAAAATTAACTTCTGGTGCTTGCTCTGCGTTTTCTGTTATCGCTTTGAACCTTTCAAATTGTGTCGTAAAGCCAAAAAATTTGTTGTAAAATGCCCCTGGAAAAACTCTAATTTGCGAGTTATATGCGTTGATTGCTTGATTGTATCTATTTCTTTCAACATTGATTCTGTTCTCGGTTCCTTCTAATTGAGATTGAAATTCAAGAAAGTTTTGATTTGATTTTATGTCTGGATATGCTTCAACTGTTACAAGTAATCTTGAAAGCGCTCCAGACAATGCGCCTTGAGCTTCAGCAAATTGATTGATAGCGTTAGGGCTTAACTCGTCTAAATTTATTGTTGTACTCGTTGCCTTTGCTCTAGCTTCAACCACATCCAATAAAACTCCTCTCTCAAAATTAGCTGCGCCTTGAACTGTACTAATTAATTGTGGTATTAAATCTGCTCTTCTTTGGTACGAAGACTCAATGTTGGCAAGAGAGGTTCTTACGTTTTCTTGTTTTTTTATGGTTCCATTGTAAAATGAAACTACTGAGCCAACAAATATTAATACTATTAGTAGTGGAATTAACCAATATAGGTGTTTTGTTTTCATAAAGTCTTTTGTTTCCTTTTAATTTAAAATATTTTCTTGAAAATTAAAAACCTTTGTAGATGAATTATTAATTTTGAATTCCAAATAATTATTTATTATGAAAAATTTAAATTTCTTGTTATTATTTTTAATTTTTAGTTGTAATGTAACTCCCGATTTTTCCTCAACAAAGATTGGTTTTGAAAATGAAGGTGAAAACACATACGACATCACTGCTGGAGAAGCGGCTTCTACGGCTGTAATTTCTTCATTTATAAATGCTGTAAACCAAAGAGATATGGAAACCGTGAGGAATCTTCAATTTGAAGACATTGTAATATATGGAACACAAGAAAATATTGAGGGTGTTGACCAGCACATGAAAGTGTTTGATGATTTTCTAAAGACATATCCAGATGCTAATTGGAAAATTAAATGGACGATGTCATCTAACGTAATAAAAGACGATGTCGCGGAAAATTGGGTGACCACCAACTTATTGTTAACTTTTGGAGAAGCTGAAGTTAATGAGGTTGTTGATGCAAATATTGTAGATGGAAAAATTAAGACCATTTACTTGTACACTGGTCAGCAAAAGATGAATCCGAAAGAATCTTCAGAGTAATTTTATGGGTGTTGGTGGAATTTTTTTATGGACCTTAGTCCTTTGCGTTGCTTTAGGAATAATTTCTTTTGTTAAAAACAGATATTTTTAATTAATCCTTAAGGCTGTATTTTTTATTTAGATTATATACTTTTTTTGGATCAAAAGTATCTTTTTTAAGAATCTCTAATTGATCGATTAAAAGTTGCTTCTTTGCATTTAAGCCTTTTTTAATTTTATAAAATAGCTGATGGTCTGATTTTCCGTCTAATAAACCCGCACAATATTCCATTGCATCTAAAACTGCCATCATTTGGTTTGGAATCCAGGAAATTATTGGGGTGCCTCCTGTTGCTTTGTTATATGTTGTGTTGCGCATGATATACATCTGCACAAATTGCCAATGTCCGTTTCTAAAAAAATAAATTTCCTCCAAAATTCCTAAAACATAAACCATTGATTCATAACACTTGTTTTTGTTTAAT
>PKDV01000073.1 GCA_002862715.1 Flavobacteriaceae bacterium
TATTTTCCGGTACTTGTTTCAATTTTTATATGGTCTCCTTCATTAATAAATAAAGGAACATTAATTAAAGCTCCAGTTTCAGTTTTTGCAGGTTTTGTTGCGTTTGTTGCAGTATTACCTTTTACTCCAGGTTCAGTGTGAATTATTTTTAGAATTACACTTGAAGGCATTTCGACTGACAAGGGATTATTATCTTCCATATTAGTCATTACAGTTACAATCTCACCTTCTTTTAATAACGAATCGTACTCTAATATTTTTTTATTCAATTCGATTTGATTATAATCTTCTATGTTCATAAAATGAAATGTTTCTCCATCCGAGTAAAGAAATTGAAATTTACGCGTTTCAACTCTAACGTCATCAATTTTATGTCCAGCTGAAAAAGTATTATCAATAACTTTTCCATTAGTCAAACTTTTAAGTTTAGTTCTAACAAAAGCTGGTCCTTTTCCTGGCTTGACGTGAAGAAATTCAATAATTTTATAAGTATCATTGTTATAATTTATGCAAAGTCCTTTTCTTATGTCTGAAGTTGTAGCCATTAATTTTGAATATAACCTTTCATAATTCCTCTCTGAGATTCTCTTATAAATAATAAAATATCATCACGCTCTGTTGATGCCTCCATTTCAGCCTCAATGATTTGAGTTGCTTGCGTATTATTAAGATTTTTTTGGTATAATATTCTATAAATATCTTGTATTTCCTTAATTTTTTCGGGAGTAAATCCTCTTCTACGAAGTCCCACGGAATTGATTCCAGCATATGATAATGGTTCTCTAGCTGCTTTGACAAACGGTGGTATATCTTTTCTAACTAAAGAACCCCCTGCAACAAATGCGTGACTTCCAATTGAGCAAAATTGATGAACTGCGGTCATTCCTGCCAGAATTACGTATTCACCAACTGTAACATCACCTGCCAAAGTACTATTGTTTGAGAATATACAATTGTTTCCCACAAAGCAGTCGTGAGCAATATGAGAATATGCCATAACTAGACAATTCGATCCTAAAGTAGTCTTACCCCTTGAGAGAGTGCCGCGATTAATTGTAACACATTCTCTAATTGTTGTATTATCCCCTATTTCAGCTGTTGTTTTTTCCCCTTTAAATTTTAAGTCTTGTGGGACCGCACCAATAATGGCACCAGGAAATATATTGCAATTTTTTCCAATTCTCGTACCCTCCATAATTGTAACGTTAGGACCAATCCAACTTCCTTGTCCAATTTTAACATTTTTATCAATAGTAGTAAAAGGTTCAATTACTACATTTTTTGCAATTATTGCATCTGGGTGTACGTAAGAAAGTGGTTGATTCATAGTTTAAGTTTCGCTTGATCTTTTCGTACTATTTGGGCCATCATTTCTGCTTCAGTAATTATTTTATCTCTACAAAATGCAGTTGCTTGCATATGGCAAATACCTCTTCTAATTGGGGACAACAATTCTAATTTGAACACTAAAGTGTCACCTGGAACAACAGGATTTTTAAATTTAGCATTTTCAATTTTCATAAAAAAAGTAATATAATTCTCTGGATCTGGAACAGTGTTTAAAACTAATACTCCACCAGCTTGAGCCATAGCTTCAATTTGTAAGACACCAGGCATAACAGGCAGACCAGGAAAATGTCCTTTAAAATATGGTTCGTTCATAGAAACCGATTTTACTCCAACAATATGTTTATCGCTTAATTCAATGATTTTATCAACAAGTAAAAAAGGGTGACGATGTGGAATTACGTTCATAATTTGGTTAACATCCATTAATGGTTTTGAATTTAAATCATAGTTCGGAACCCTTTTTCTTTTGTCTTGTTTTATAATTTTTGATAGTTTTTTTGCAAATTGCGTATTTACATAATGACCAGGTTTGTTTGCAATAACTTTTCCTTTTATTCTACAACCGACTAAGGCTAAATCACCAACAACATCCAGTAATTTGTGCCTAGCAGCCTCATTTGGATATTTGAGCGTTAAATTATCTAAAATTCCATTTGGTGTGACAGAAATTGAACTCCTATTGAATGCCTTACATAGTTTCTCCATTGTATTTTTTGATAGTTTTTTATCAACATATACTATAGCATTATTTAAATCCCCCCCCTTAATTAAACCATTTTCTAATAATGACTCTATTTCATGTAAAAAACTAAACGTTCTAGCGTTTGCAAAATTATCTTTAAAATCGCTAATATCTTTCATAGTTGCATTTTGAGTACCCAGAACTTTGGTGCCAAAATCAACCATTGAAGTAACTTGATAATTTTTTGATGGGATAATAGTAATTTCACTTCCACTTTCCTCATCAAAATATGAAATATTTTGCTCAACAATATATTCATATCTGGGTACATCTAGCTCCTCAATTCCAGCATTTAGAAGTGCTTCAACAAAAAACTTGGCAGAACCATCCATTATTGGAGGTTCAGGAGAATTTAACTCAATTAAAACATTATCTATTTCTAAACCTACAAGCGCAGCTAAAACATGCTCTGAGGTTTGAATATTTACTCCATTTTTTTGAAGATTTGTACCTCTCTTAGTGTTAACAACTAAGTTAGCATCAGCTTCAATTATAGGTTTTCCCTCTAAATCAGTTCTGCAAAAAGCATATCCAAAATTTGCTGCAGCAGGTTTAAATGTTAATTCAACTTTTCTTCCAGAGTGAATTCCAACTCCGCTTAGTTTAACTGGCTTTACAATTGTAGTTTGGTTATTCATTATCATTAATGATATTTTTTAATACATCTAATTCCTTGATATACTTACCTAAATTCTTAAAATGAACATATGATTTATTAAAAGACATATAATCAAAAGCAGGATAACCCATAAATTTTTTACCAGAAGCAACATTTTTTAAAACACCAGACTTTGCCTGTATGCTAACTCCATCACCGATATTTAAGTGACCACTTATTCCAACCTGCCCACCAATTTTACAGTTTTTTCCAATTTTTGTTGAACCAGCAACTCCAGACTGAGCTGCAATTACAGTATTTTTCCCAATTTCAACATTATGCGCAATTTGAATCAAATTATCGAGTTTTACTCCGTCATTTATTTTAGTTGATCCTAGTGTTGCTTTGTCAATTGTTGTGTTAGCACCAATGTCTACATTATTCCCAATAATCACATTTCCTGTTTGAGGAACTTTTTCATATTCACCTTTTTTATTTACAGTCCAGCCAAATCCGTCTGCTCCAATAACTACATTATTATGAATTTCACAGTTTTCTCCTATTACGGTGTTATCTAAAATTCTAGTACCCGAATGAATCGAAGTGTTTTTTCCTATGTAAACATTATTACCAATAAAAACATTCGAGTGAATTTCGCATTTGTTTTTAATTTTTGTTCCTTCTCCGATTACAACAAAATCACCAATGTAAGAATCCTCTGAAATATTCGATTTTTCTGATATTATTGCAGTTTTTGAAATTCCACTTTTGTTCATCTTAATATGATTGTATTTATGAAGAAGTTTGGAAAAAGCCGCATACGGGTCAGAAACCCTTACTAAGGTAGTTTTGTATGGCTTTTCAGCAACAAAGTCTTTATTAACTATTGTAATCGAAGATTTCGTTGTATACAAATAAGAATTGTATTTGGGATTACCTAAGAAAGTTAAACTTCCCTTATCACCCTCCTCAATTTTGGAAAGTTTATCAATTTTTACGCCCTTATCTCCTTCAACTATGCCTGAAACAAATTCAGCAATTTGAGATGCAGTAAATTTCATTTTGCAAAATTAAGTAAAATAATCATTCCTATTTTGGAATCTGAAATTTGTAAGTTTACAAATAAATTTATGATCATAAGTAAATTTTATATGCATGAATAAAAAAAGCTTATTGTGGGTTGACGATCAAGTCGAATTGTTACAACCACACGTTTTATTTCTTGAAAAAAAAGGTTATAAGTTAGACACATGTCATAATGGAGTTGATGCTATATCACTTGTTAAAGAAAATGATTATGATTTGGTTTTACTTGATGAAAATATGCCTGGAATGTCTGGTATTGAAGTTTTAGAAATAATAAAAGAAAACAAGCCCAGTCTTCCAGTTGTTATGGTTACAAAAAGTGAACAAGAAAATATTATGGAAGAGGCAATTGGATCTAAAATCACTGATTACTTGATTAAACCTGTAAATCCAAACCAAATACTGATTTCTTTAAAAAAAATCTTAGAATCAACAAAATTTGTTGCTGAAAAGACAATAGATTCATACAGAAAATCCTTTCAAGAACTAAATACTAAAATTTTAAATGCTAGCTCAGTTTTAGAATGGAAAAAAATTTATAAAAAAATATTGTATTGGGAGCTTGAATTAGATGAAATCAATTCTCCTGAACTTCACGAAATTTTTAGTTTTCAAAAAAATGAATCAAATAATGGTTTTTCAAAATTCATTCAAAATAATTATGCTAATATGATTGCCGACGACAAAAATGAAATTTTATCTAACACTGCATTTAAAAGATTGGTTGTTCCAAAAATCATAAAAAATAAGCGTACACTACTTATATTAATAGATAATTTAAGATACGATCAGTATAAAGTAATACTTCCAAAAATTTTAATTCATTTTAAATTAATTGAAGAAATCCCTTATCTAAGTATACTTCCTACAACAACTCAGTACTCAAGAAATTCTTTTTTTTCTGGAATGTTACCTCTAGAAATGTTTAAAAACCACCCTGAGTGGTGGAAAAATGATAACGAAACTGGTGGGAAAAATTTATTTGAAAAAGATTTTTTAGAAAATCAAATAAAAAATTTAAATATTGATATAAAAACATCTTATACTAAAATTAGCAAGCCAGAACAATCACAAACTTTTATTGATTTTTTAAACAATGAAAATATTTATGATTTAAGTGTTTTGGTTTATAATTTTGTAGATATGATTTCTCATTCCAAAACTGAAATGGAAGTTATTAAAGAATTAGCAAGTACAGATAAAGCCTATCGCTCATTAACTAAAAGTTGGTTTTTAAATTCATCATTATATGAGATAATAAAATTAGCCAGTGAAAAAGATTATAATTTAATTATAACTACAGATCATGGAACTATTAATGTCGAAACTCCATCGAAAATCATTGGAGATAGAGACTCTAGTTCAAATATTCGTTATAAAACAGGAAGAAGATTAAAATCTGATGATAAAAATGTATATATGGAAAATCTACCTAATAAAATCGGTTTACCATCAATCAATTTGAGCAGTTCTTATGTTTTTGCTAAATCAAATCAATATTTAATTTATCCTTCCAACTACAATCATTTTGTTAAATATTACAAAAATACATATCAACACGGTGGAATATCATTACAAGAGATGTTCATACCTTTTTCATTTTTTTCTCCAAAATAAATCTTATGAAAGAGGCACAATATGTATGCTTGGATGACTTAGAAAATTTTGCAAAAAAAATTTCAAAAAAAATTGTTCATAAAAATATTTTGTTATCCGGATGTATGGGGTCAGGAAAAACAACTTTTGTAAAATCATTATCAAAATTTTTAGGTTGTACAAGTGTAATTTCCAGTCCTACTTTTAGTATTGTTAATGAAATTAATTTTGGTAAAAAAATTGGTTTTCACATGGATTTATACAGAATTAAAACCATTAATGAATTACTCGATATAGGATTTTTAGATTATATAGCCAAAGCAGAATATTGTTTTATTGAATGGCCTGAGCAAGTAATTGATGTTTTTTCAAATGATTATCATTTATTTGAATTTAAAATTGTTGAAGAAACTATTAGAAAAATTATTTTTAAATGACTTTTTTTAAAAGGTTAACATATTATTTATTTGGTTTTACAATTGGTTTATTTTTTCTTCTTATCGTATTTGGAGGAAAAAAGACGCAATGTAATTATTCTCCCTCATCTCGTGTAAAAAATGATATTTTGGAGAAGGATTGGGTTTTTCAAAATAATATTAAAATACCTAGTGATACAATTAATTGGTTTAAGAAATCAAAAGTTATTTTTAGAAAAAGTATAATTAATGCAGATAGTTGTGATGTGTATAATTTTTCATACAATAGTTATTTTTATTTTGTAAAAAATTGTGATAATAAGGCTTTTTTTATCAAATAAATTTTCTTTTTTTTATTTCAGATTTTATCATTTTTCTTTCCTTTCTTAATTGTTTTTTTACAGAACTATTTTCAATCGCTCTACGAATTAAATATGGTACTGATAAATTTAATGGACCAAATGGAATATACTTTAATACATTTATTTTCTTTGATGACAGTGAAAAGGAAATATAGTCTCTCATTCCATAAAGTTGACTAAACCAGATATTATTGTTTTGAAGTTTAATTTTTAGCTTTTTACACAATTTTATTGTGTATTGTATATCATCTTCGTTGTGTGTTGCTATTATACAAAGATGATTGTTTGAGTTTTGAACCCCAATTTTAATTGCATTTCGAAATTGCTTGTCTGTAACATTTTTTGATGAACATATGGGATTATCAATTCCTAAATTTTTAGATCTTTTGGTTTCTTTTTGCATGTATGCACCCCGAACAATTTTTACAGCATAAATAAAATTCAATTCTTTGGATTTTTTTAAATGTTCTCTGTAGTAGTTATCTCTATTTTTTAAATATAATTGTATTGTTGT
>PKDV01000004.1 GCA_002862715.1 Flavobacteriaceae bacterium
CATGCAATCATTTGACTCAATTTTTATCTTCTTTTGGTATAAAATGTCACCATTATCAATTTTTTCGTTAATAAAAAATGTTGTAAGACCCGATTCTCTTTCTCCATTAATTATACTCCAGTGAATTGGAGCTGCTCCTCTATATTGCGGCAGTAAGGAAGCATGAAGATTAAAAGTTCCATGCTTTGGGATACTCCAAATCTTTTTTGGTATTTTACGAAAAGCTACAACAACAAATAAATCAGCCTTAAAATCTATTAATTTGGTATAAAATTCCTTTTTATCAAGATTTTCTGGTTGAAAAATTTTAATTCCGCTTGAAATTGCAAAATCTTTAACTGCGGAGTATTTAATTTTATTTCCTCTCCCTTGAGGTTTGTCAGGTGTAGTAACTACAGCTAAAACTGAATATTTAGAATTTATTAGACTTTTTAGTGTCGGTATTGCAAAATTTGGTGTACCAAAAAAAATAATCTTAGCTTTTCTTTTCATAGTAATTCAATCATATTGTAAATAAAATTAATTCTTTGCTTTATACTTCCTATTGGGACATCCACAGTATCCATTCCAAACGACTTATACACTTTTTTAATATTTGAATGAATTTCAATTGATGTTTCAAATGACTCAAGTCTTTCATTATCATTTACATAAATTTTTTTCCATGGCGGCAATAAAAAAATTTTGTCATACAAGTTGTTTTTACAATTTTTTTCAATTTTGTTAGGGACTGAAATATTATATAATTTTAAATACGCCACTACATCATGAATTCCTCTATCATAAAAATGTATATTTTTCTTACTATCTTTTTTGAAATTTTTTAATCTAAGTTCAAAAATTTCATTGCTTAAATCAATTGGACTATTTAAGAAAGGATTTAAATTATTTTTTTTTAAATATTTAGAAATAATTTTTCTTCCAACCTCTTCAAAACAAATTATTTTGTTGCTATTTATATTTTCAAGAATGCTTGTTTTTCCACTTGAAGGACCACCTGTAATTACAAATCTTTGTTTTAATTGCATATTCAAATTTCGTTAATACTTTGGTTAGATAAAATTTTATATTTGATTTTATATATGAATCAAAGAAAATCTTTCTATAATCGTTTTCACAACCAATTACTTAAATCAGCTAAATGGCCTAGTAATTATATGTTTAAATTTATAATACCAGCCTCTGAGAAAACTAAAGAGAAATTATTTAAATTATTTGAAAACAAAAATATTGTTTCAAAAATTAAGTCCTCAAAAAACGGAAATTATTTAAGCGTTTCATTTGAAGGGATTTTTTCTGGCCCCAATGAAATTATATCTATTTATATAAAAGCTGAAAAAATTCCAGGTATTATTCAACTGTAATTTTTTTTTTATAGTTTTACTAAATATTCTTTCCCTTGACAGAAAATTTACAATATAATACTGAAAGAAATTTACTTATCATTCCTGAATATGGTAGACATATTCATAAAATGATTGAGCAAACTATGTCTGAGAATGATAAGGACAAAAGAAACAAGCAGGCAAAAGCTATTATCGGAGTTATGGGTAATTTGAACCCCCATTTAAGAGATGTTCCTGATTTCCAACATAAATTATGGGATCAACTTTTTATTATGTCAAATTTTAAATTAGATGTTGAATCACCATTTACAAGGCCTAATGAAGAAATTATTAATTCTAGGCCCGCAAAATTAGGATATCCTCAATCACACCCTAAATACAGATTTTATGGCAACAATATCAAAGCTATGATTGATGTCGTTGTTACTTGGGATGATGGAGAATTAAAAGATGCATTGATTTATACAATTGCTAACCATATGAAGAAGTGTTTTCTCAACTGGAACAAAGACACAGTAGAAGATAAAGTAATTTTTAATCATCTTTATGAATTATCCGGTGGTAAAATATCTTTAAATTCCGAAAAACACGTATTATCTCCTTCAGAGAATTTAATTCGCATGTCCAATAAACGTTTTGGAAAATCTGCGAGAAACAATAAACATAAAAAATACCGAAGCCAAAAGCAGCGTTGGAAATAAATGGGAACATTTAGGATTACTGGAGGTAAAAAGCTGTCAGGTATTATTAAGCCTCAAGGGGCAAAAAATGAAGCACTTCAAGTTTTATGCTCTGTTTTACTTACAGATGATGTTGTTCGAATCAACAATATTCCAGATATACTTGATGTACAAAAACTAATAATCATATTAAAGGAGTTAGGAGTTAAGGTTAAAAGACATGATTCAAATTCTTACAGCTTTAAAGCTGACGAAATAAATTTAAAGTATTTACACACTAATAAATTTAAAGATAATAGTGGATCACTTCGTGGTTCAATAATGATTGTTGGTCCACTTTTAGCGCGTTACGGAAAAGGCTACATACCAAAACCTGGTGGTGATAAAATTGGAAGAAGAAGATTAGATACACATTTTCAAGGATTTATAAAGTTGGGTGCAAAATTTAGATACAATGAAGAGGAATCTTTTTACGGAGTTGAATCTGATAAATTGATTGGTACTTCAATGTTACTTGACGAAGCCTCTGTAACAGGTACAGCAAATATTGTCATGGCCGCTGTTTTAGCCAAAGGAAAAACTACTATTTACAACGCAGCTTGTGAGCCATACATTCAACAATTGTGTTATATGCTTGTGAGAATGGGAGCAAATATTTCTGGAATTGGTTCTAATTTATTAACAATTGAAGGGGTAAAAACATTAACAGGAACTAATCACGATGTACTTCCCGATATGATTGAAATTGGTAGTTGGATTGCCTTGGCAGCCATGACTCGAAGTGAATTGACTATTAAAAATGTAAGGTGGGAATATTTAGGCCAAATTCCAGATGTTTTCAGGAAGTTGGGTCTATCAATTTATAAAAAAAATGATGATATGTTCATTCCTGAGCATAAAAACGGATATGAAATCCAGAACTATATTGATGGTTCGGTTATGACAATTTCAGATGCCCCTTGGCCTGGATTTACGCCCGATTTATTGAGTGTAATTTTAGTTACAGCAACTCAGGCTAAGGGAAGTATATTAATTCATCAAAAAATGTTCGAGAGTCGTTTATTTTTTGTTGATAAATTAATTGACATGGGTGCAAAAATAATTCTTTGTGATCCACATCGAGCAAATGTTATCGGTCATGATTTTAAATCCGAGTTGAAAGCTACTACAATGACTTCTCCAGATATAAGAGCTGGAATTTCCTTATTAATAGCTGCACTATCTGCGTCTGGAACAAGTACTATATATAATATAGAACAAATAGACAGAGGTTATGAAAAAGTTGACGAGAGATTAAAAAATATCGGGGCCAATATCGAACGTGTCGATTAGATTTTATCTCTTAGAAATTTTATTTCCACTTATATTTTTTTGCATACTGCACTTAAATCTTGAAACATCATTTAATCTTTTTTTTTGATGTTTGGTTTTTCGACCCTTTACTCTTTTTCTCCAAAGTTTAAAACTATTTCGGCTAATATTTTTTCGCATCAATTCAATTACATCTTGTTCTTTTAATCCAAATTGTAATTTTATTGCGTCAAATGGGGTTCTGTCCTCCCATGCCATCTCTATGATTCTATCTTTTGAAACTTCATCCATTTAAGTATCCATTATATTTTTCCTATTTGAAAGAGTGTGTTTATTTAAGATTCTTTTGCTTTCGCTTCTTACTAATTTATTGTTTTTCATTGACCATAAAATATTAGATGCATTTTTATAAGATTTTTTTATATCAACAATTGGATATGGGTAATCTTCTCCAAGTTTACAATCGTAACTTTTTTGATCTATTTCTGTCATTTTCCACGGTTCAAAAATTAAAGGACCTTCAATATTACTTATTTCAGGCACCCATTTTTTTATGAATTCAGCATTTTTATCATGCTCAATAGCATTTTTAGTTGGGTTATAAATCCTTAACATATTTATACCGGTCTCACCAGCTTGCATTTGAATTTGTGGATAATGAATTCCAGGCTCAAAATCAAGAAAATTTTTTGCAAGAAACACAGCGCCTTCCTGCCACGCAATCCATAAATGATGAGTTAAAAATGAAACAATTAGTGCTCTCATCCTAAAATTTAAAAACCCTGTTTGCACTAGACATCTCATTGATGCATCAACTATTGGATATCCAGTTTTTCCGTTTTTCCACGCATTCAATTTTTTTTCATTTTTTATCTTGATAATTTTGTGATAGCCTCTATTAATACTTAAAAACTGCATTTTTGATTCCATTTCGAACTTTTGAATGAAATGGGCTTGCCATCTAAGTCTTGAAGTAAATGCATTGATTTGAAATTTGTTAACCTTGTTTTCTTGTTTTAATTTTTTTGCAATTTGCCAAACATAACGTATAGATATATTACCCCATGCTAAGTAAGGAGATATTCGTCCAGTGTGATATCTTGAATTATGTGGCTTAGAAATTGATTGCTGATATTTTTTGTGTCTATCAGCTAGAAAACTATTAAAATATAGCAAAGCATTTTTTGTTCCACCAGCTTGAACATTAGGAATGATTTTAGACGATAAAATTTTTTGTTTTAATTCGAATTTGTCAGGAAGATTGATAAAATCAGAACTCTTTGCCCTAAATGGTTCAATTTTTGTCATCATATATTTTGCCCATTTTTCCCTCCATTTGTTCCTGTTTTTTAGACCCCTGAAAACTCCATTATTAATATTTTCAAACCAAACAATATTATTCTTATCACACCATTTTTTCAATCCAATGTCTCTCAAATATGTATGTTGAAGGCCTGTTTCTTGCATTGAATAAAGATTGACTATTGAATAATATTTATTGATTGTTGTAAAAATACTTTTAATCTCACCCTCAAAAACATGAATTTTTGTTTTGTATAAGTCGAAATTATTATTGAGTTCAATTAAAGATTGTTTTACAAAATTATCATGTCGATTATGATAATGGTCCTCATTAATAATTACGGGTTCAAATACGTATAGTAATAGGGTAGGGTACTTAGATTTAACTGAGTTATATAATCCAACATTATCAATAATTCTTAAATCTCTTTTAAACCAAAAAATGTTAATTTTTTGCATATAGTTCTGTTAAATAATCGAATGAAATTTTTTTCATTTTATTCTTTTTCTCGTCATTCATTCTATCATAGCTACTAACCATCATTCTCATTCTAGGATTTTTTTTGAAAAAATCTCTTTTGTTATCAATAAAGCCCCAAAATAATGCGTCCCATATTTCACACCAAGAATCTTTTTTGTAATTACTCATTTTTAATATGTAATTACTCCCGCTTATATAAGGTTTTGTTGACATCAGTCCTCCATCTGCAAATTGACTCATACCATAAACGTTTGGGACCATTACCCAATCATAAGCATCTATAAACATTTCCATAAACCACTTGTATACATCATTAGGATTAATTTCACACAATAACATAAAATTTCCCATTATCATTAGTCTTTCAATATGATTTCCGTATGCTGAATTATTAATTTTCATAATTGTATTATCTACAGGCTCAATACCTGTTGTAGCATCATAGAATGAATTTGGGATTTTATTTTTAAAGTTCCAGAAATTTTTCGTTCTTTCTTCAGTTCCTTTTGAGTAGTAAACTCCTCTTATAAATTCTCTCCAACCAATGATTTGTCTAATAAAACCTTCGCATGAATTTATTGGAATATTATTTTTATTATAAAAATCTATGGTAGTATTAATCACATATTTAACGTCTAATATCCCAGAATTTAGGAGTGGTGATAAAACACTGTGATTCAAAATTGAATTATTTTTTACAACTGCATCTTCATATGGCCCAAATTCTTGGAATCTATCTTTTAAAAACTTTTCAAACCACTTTTTTGATTCTTCAAAACAAGTTGGATAAATAAAATCTTCAACTAGTCTTCCGTAATTTTTACCAAAATATTTATTAATGTAGTCGATAGCTTCATAAAAATACTTGTCTTTTTTTTGGAAATAAATTTTTGGTGGAATTTTATTTGCAGGATATTTTTCTCTGTTATAAATGTCATAGGTCCATTCACCGCCTTCTGGTTTGTCATCACCCCTAACTAAAATATTAAATTTCTTTCTTTGATCCTTATAAAAAGATGTTTGAAAAAATTTCTTTTTTTCCTTTTTAAAAAAACTATTCAGTTCATGTTTTTCAAGTAAAAAAGATTGATTTGATAATATGTTAAGTTTAATTTCCTTTTTTAAACAAGCACTTTTAATTTTTTTTTCTAACCAATAATCACATGGATCGATAATATTAATTTTGGTATATTTTTTATCAAGCTTGTTTATAAATATCTCAATCTTAGAATTTTCATCAACGGCATTTACATAATGAGTATTTATTCCATTTTTAATCAAGTAATCTTGATATTTTTTCATACTTATTCTGTGAAATAATAATTTTTGTTTATGAAACTTGTAATGACCAAAAAATAGAAATTCTTCAATCATAAATGACTTTAAATTTGATTCTAAAAAAGGTGAATCTTTAAAAAGTTGATTTGGAAAAATAATATTTATTGAGTCCATAATTTCTCATATTTTTTTAATTTTTT
>PKDV01000100.1 GCA_002862715.1 Flavobacteriaceae bacterium
GAACCATAAGCAACAAATAGATATCCAACACCTAACAAAATTAGACCAATACCGAATTTTTGTGGTCCTGACGGATTATATTTCGATGCCCATATTTTGGAAAAAACAGGGGCTAATAAAATTATAAATAATGAATTAAGAACTGAAAACCATGAAGCAGGGATTTCTGAAGTTTCTTGACCAATTTCAGCATTCAACATATAATAAACTATATACCAAATTATTACAAAGCTTAAACCAAGAAATATATTGGATATAAAATATTTTTTAAAAGTGTTCTGGAAAAGTTTAAATAAAACATATGTAACAATTATCATTGGTACAAGAGTTATAATTGTATTGATAGTGTTGAATATATCAGCAGAGTTTCCAGACAATTCTCTATTTGTATAATCTTTAGCAAAAATTGTCATTGAACCTCCCGCTTGCTCAAATGCCCACCAGAAAAATACAGTAGATGCTGAAAAAATTAAAATTACAATTATCCTATCTATTTCAATAGCAGTTAAATTTTTGGCAAATACCAAAATAAAATACCATAATAATGTTGATAATACAAAGGCGAATGGACCTAAAAATATTCCAAAAACTAAAGCAATTAAACAACTTATAATTCCAATAATTAAATATGCCAATCTTCCTGAGTTTTCAAATCCATATACTATGTACTGCCATACTACTGACATTGCAGAGAAAATATTTATTTCAATAAAACTTTTTTTCTGAACTTTAGGTTTTGTGCCAATAGAACCAAAAATATTTTGAGCAAAAAAGAACTGAAGCATTCCAAAAAACATAAAAATTCCAGCAAGCCCAAAACCATAATGCCAACCTACCTTTTCACCCAAATATCCACACAAAAGTATTCCAAGAAAAGCTCCTGCATTGATACCCATATAAAATATTGTGTACGCTCCGTCTATTCTTGAATCATCGGGTTTGTATAATTGACCTACAATCGAAGAAATGTTTGGTTTAAATAAACCATTTCCTACGATTAATAATATCAATCCTAGAAAAAAGAAGCCCTTTTCCATGCTTTCAAGTGCCAATGAAGCATGTCCTAGTGCCATAAGAAAAGCACCAATAACAACAGCATTTCTGTAACCCAAAAGCTTGTCTGCTAAAATACCTCCAATTAAAGGAGTAAAATAAACTAGCATTGTGTACCACCCGTACAAAATCATCGCATCTTTTCTTTCCCAGCCCCAACCTTCATCTAGTAGAGACGCAGTGAGAAAAAGAACAAGAATTGCCCTCATTCCATAATAACTGAATCTTTCCCACATTTCAGTAAAAAAGAGAACAAACAAACCAGATGGATGATCAAAAATTGTCTTTTGATTTAAATCAGAGCCGTTGAATACATTTTCCATAATCTCGGCTAATATATGATATTAGTTAAAAAGGATGGTAATTATAACACTCTTATCTTTGTTAAATTAATTTTAAATAAATGAGTGAAATAATTGACGGTTTTTCAAAACTATCTAAAGAAGAAAAAGTTAAAATTATTTGCGATAAATATTTTAAAAATTCAAATGCGTCAATTAAAACAATAAAAGATTATTGGAATAAAAACTCAAAAATTCAAAAATTGCATGACGAGTTTACAGAAAACACAATCAGCAATTTCTACATGCCATTGAGTATTGCACCGAATTTTTTAATTGATGGTGAATTTTTAGCTATACCGATGGTTATTGAAGAAAGTTCCGTGGTTGCTGCTGCAGCTAGCTCTGCAAAATTTTGGTCCAATAAAGGTGGATTTAAAACAAAAATTTTTAGCACAGAAAAAGTGGGTCATGTACACTTTGAGTTTGAAGGCAAAAAAAAAATATTAATAGATTTTTTTAATTCAGTAAAGGATAAGCTTCTAGAATCAACTAGTTCAATAACTAAAAACATGAAAAAAAGAGGTGGTGGAATAACATCTGCAGACCTAATTGATAAATCATTTGAATTGAGAAATTATTACCAAATAGAAGTCAAGTTTGAAACAATTGACTCAATGGGTGCCAACTTTATTAACTCATGTCTGGAACAAATTGCGGAAACATTAAAAAAATTAGCTAGTAATGCGGATTTAAAAATTGATGTTATCATGAGTATTTTATCTAACTATGTTCCAATGTGTATTGTGGAATCTTCAGTCTCTTGCAGTATTGATGAAATAGGTGTTGAATTTGCTAATAAATTTATCAAAGCAGTTGAAATTGCAAACTCCGATGTTTCACGAGCTGTTACTCACAACAAAGGAATTATGAATGGTGTGGATGCGGTCGTAATTGCTACTGGAAATGATTTTAGAGCTGTAGCGGCAGGAGTCCACGCATATGCTGCCAAGGATGGAAAATATAAAAGCTTATCAAAGGCTGAAATCATTAATGATACATTTAAATTTTCAATCAGACTTCCACTTGCTTTAGGAACTGTTGGAGGATTGACAAATCTACATCCTCTTGTTAAATGGTGTCATGAACTTCTTGGAAATCCTAATGCAAAGAAATTAATGTCATGTGTAGCATCAACTGGTCTAGCTCAGAATTTCGCCGCTGTTAAAAGTTTAATAACAACAGGCATTCAAAAGGGACACATGAAAATGCATTTACTAAATATATTGAATCAGCTTGATGCTAACGAAAAAGAAAAAAATTTAACTGTAAAGTTTTTTAAGGATAAAAAAATTTCTTACCATGATGTTGCTAATTTCATTAAAAACCTACGACTTAAATGAATTTTTTTGCTAATGGAAAATTGCTATTAACTGGAGAATATGCTGTATTAAAGGGTGCATGTGCACTGGCACTACCCACAAAATTTGGACAACATTTAGCAGTTGAAGAAAACAATAGCAATTTTATAAACTGGAAAAGTTTAGACCATGAAAATAAAGTTTGGTTTGAAAATGATTTTGATATAAATACTTTCGAACACGATAATCCAACCAAAACATCTTTAAAACTCAAAGAAATTTTTTATGAAATTTCAATTCAAAACACCAAAATATTTAATGAGTCATCTGGACAAAAATTCATTACCAAACTGGATTTTAACAAAAATTTTGGACTAGGGACTTCGTCAACATTAATATCAATTATGTGTCAATGGTCTGGAGTTGACCCATACGTGATACAAAAAAAGGTATTTGGTGGCAGTGGTTATGACATTGCATGCAGCACTGTAAGTAAACCAATAATCTACAATTTGAAAAAAGACGGAAGTAAAAATGTAAGAGAAATAAATTTGTCTGGATTGATTTCAAAAAATTTATACTTTGTTTATTTGAACAATAAACAAAATACGAGAGATTCAATTAAAGCACTTAACTTGAGTTTAATTGATGATATTTTAATTAATAAAGTAAATGATATAACATTTCAAATTGCAAATACTAATAGTTTAGAGGAATTCAAAACCATGATATCTGCGCACGAAGATATTATTGGCAGGCTCATCGCTAAAAAGCCAGTAAAAGAAATTTTATTTAATGATTATAATGGTGCAATCAAAAGTTTAGGTGCATGGGGTGGTGACTTTATTGTTGCTTGCGGGGATGAAAACACACCAGATTATTTTTTAAAAAAGGGATATCAAACCTGTTATAAATATGAACATTTAATTTTATGATTTTTTTAACATTTAAAAAAATGACTTTGGCACGATTGATGGACATATAGAAATGTTATAATGTTTATATTGGTTATTGTTTACACCCAAACCACTCTTAGGTTTGGGTGTTTTTTTTGTATAATTATTAAATGTATAGATTTGCAAAATGCAGTTTCTTGAAGATTTATTGATAAACAATGGATTGTCTGAAAATTTATCATGGTGGCTAAATTTTATTTTTACATCATTAATTCTTTTGACAATTGCATGGCTGTTAAGACTTATTACTCGTCGTATACTAATCTTTCTCTTTAATAAGTTTGCAAAAACTACCAAGTTTACATTTGACGATGCGCTAGTAAAACATAAATTTCCTAAAAATTTATCTAGGTACATTCCTTATTTATTTTTGTCTTCTGCGGCTAGTCTTTGGTCTAACAATTCAGAAATAGTGCTCAGTTGGTTAAGTGCAATTATTGATTTGTATGCTGTTCTTATTTCAGTTTATTTGATTCGCAGTTTTTTAAGAGCAGCTAGAGAAGAACTTCAAAAAAAAGATCAATTCAAAGACAAACCAATTGATAGTTACATTCAGGTTGTATTAATCTTTATTTGGTCACTTGCAATTCTGGTTTCATTTTCAATTGTTTCTGGAAAAGAACTGATTTATTTTTTCACAGGTATAGGTGCTCTATCCGCAGTTTTACTTCTTGTTTTTAGGGATACTATTTTGGGGTTTGTAGCAAGTATTCAAATAGCAGCGAATGATTTAGTGAGGATTGGAGATTGGATTACAATGGAATCATACGGAGCTGATGGCGATGTTGTTGAAATAAACTTGTCTACCATAAAGGTTAAAAATTTTGACAATACAATAACAACAGTACCAACTTATAAACTTTTATCAAGTTCTATAAAAAATTGGAGAGGTATGAGTGAATCTGATGGTAGAAGAATAAAAAGGGCAATTTACTTAAGTGCATCTTCCATAAAGTTTTTAAATCATGAAGAATTAACATCTATAAAAAAAGTGGAACGTTTTAAATCATTCGTTGAAAGCAAAATAAAGGAAGTTGATGATCACAACAAATCTCAAAAAAGTGATACAACAATTCCGCTTAATGGAAGAAATTTGACCAATATTGGTTTGTTTAGGGCATACATTGAAACTTATTTATTTACCCACTCTGAAATCAATCAAAATCTTACTGTAATGTGCAGACAATTATCACCTACTCCTTATGGAATTCCACTAGAGATATATGCATTTACAATTGACAAAGTTTGGAAAAACCATGAAAGAATTAGTGCTGATATTTTTGATCACGTCTTGTCCTCTGCATCATATTTTCAATTAAGATTATTTGAATACGAGCAAAATGCAAAAAAGCCCTCCTAAGTGGAAAGCTTCTAGAGGTTCCTAAGAACCCAATTGCAAGTAATTGATTACGAGCAACACAACATTTTAGAGTTTTAGCTTATAAAACTTTGCGGTCTGGACGGGAACTAAACCGGTGAAACCCAACCTCGTAATCCATTCATGACCAATATTTTACATTTTCGGTTTATTTTTCTTATCCCTACCATAGGGATAAAAGTTATCCCCTTACTGGGGACAAACGATTTAACAAAACCGATGGTTCAAATGTATAAAAAAAAGGGAGATACACAAAGCACCTCCCAAAATCAATAACTTTAAATTTTTACTTTTAATTAAACAATAAAATATTATTTTTGCATTTCTTAGTTATCAAATCTAAATAATATTATGAAAGTAGCTTATATTTTTAAAACAAACATGGCTTCTACATTTCAGTTAGCAACCATGATTTTACCTCAGTTAGAGCAAAACACCCACGGGGTTGAAGTAGTAGGTATGTTCTTTTTTGATGAAAACGCGAATGTACTAAGAAAAGGAAATGAAACTGGAGAGCGATTAAACAAAGTAGCCAAAGAACGTGGAATGTTAATAATGGCTTGTGATCAATGTGCTCTTAGAAGAGATTTAGCTGATGGAGATTTTGATCAATGTGGCACTGGAAATGTTCAACCCAAAAATATGATTGAAGTGGGACAAGTAGGTTGTTTTCCTCAATTGTATAGTTCATTGGGCGGTAATATGCCAAATTTGGTCATAACACTTTAAAGATAAATATTAAATCGTAGATTAATACGTTCACTTTTATCCCTATAGTTATTCCTATTTGGAAAAACAAAACCCCTAAAATGTTGAAAATTAGGGGTTTAATTTTATTTTTGGCGGTCTGGACGGGACTCGAACCCGCGACCCCATGCGTGACAGGCATGTATTCTAACCAAGCTGAACTACCAGACCAAATCAAATGCATGCAAATATACATTGCAATTTCAAATACGCAAACGTTGAATTGAATGCTTACAGATTATCCTCAATTGCTGAAACATAAACAGACTTGGGTGATACACCAACTTTTCTGTCAATGAGCTCCCCGTTTTTAAAAAGCAATACTGTTGGAATATTCCTTACTCCAAATTTAGCTGCAAATTCGTGGTTATTATCAACATCAACTTTACCTACTACAGCTTTACCCTCAAATTCATTACTAATTTCGTCAATAATTGGTCCTACCATTCTACATGGCCCGCACCATTCAGCCCAAAAGTCAACTAAAACTGGTTTATCTGATTTTAAAACAACATCATTAAAAGTAGCATCTGTAATTTCTAAAGCCATAACAGTAAATTTTTCTCAAATTTAATGATAATTAGAAGATTTTAACTAATTATAAAAAAGTTTAAAAACTAATTAATTCCACCAATCTGGATTTGGAGGTGAAGAGGCTTGTGCTTTCTTTGGGTTTAATAGCATAAACGTACCCAATGCAGTAAATGCTGAATACTTACCCAACCTCTTAATCGCCTGTTTTCTGTCTAGTTCCTTCTTGCTCATGGTTTTAGTCGATTAATATTTTGTTTCCAGCCAATATGCCGTCATTCAAACT
>PKDV01000107.1 GCA_002862715.1 Flavobacteriaceae bacterium
CTCTTCAACAGAAAGTTCATTTATTTCTGATTGTTTCATAATCTAGTTTTCAAACTCGTAATCACGAGCAATTAAAAATTTAGTTTTTACAGGTAATTTCTGAGCGGCAAGCCTTAAAGCTTCTTTTGCTGTTTCAATTGTAACTCCTGAAACTTCAAATAAGACCCTACCGGCTTTGGCAACTGCTACATAATGATCTAAGGCTCCTTTACCTTTACCCATTCTTACTTCAAGAGGTTTTTTGGTAATTGGCTTGTCAGGAAAAATCTTTATCCACAATTGGCCTTCTCTTTTCATAAACCTTGTAGCAGCGATTCTCGCAGCTTCAATCTGGCGAGATGTAATAAACTTTGATTCGATAGCTTTGATTCCAAACATACCATTTGACAGCCTATGACCTCTTTGTGAAAGACCTTTCATACGGCCTTTTTGCATTTTCCTATATTTAGTTCTTTTAGGTTGTAACATAATTAAATCCTTTGTCTTGAGCCGCGTGCAGCTCTTTTATCATTTTTACCCTTTTTAGTCCCTAAATTCATACCAACAAGTGGAGAAAGTTCTCTTTTTCCAAAAACTTCGCCTTTCATAATCCACACTTTTACACCAAGCCTTCCATAGGTTGTATGTGCTTCAACTAAAGCGTAATCAATATCTGCACGAAAAGTAGATAAGGGAATTCTTCCCTCTTTATATGTTTCAGAACGAGCCATTTCTGCACCATTTAAACGTCCAGAGATTTGCACTTTAATCCCTTCTGCATTCATCCTCATTGATGCTGCTATTGCCATTTTAATGGCTCTTCTGTAGGAAATTCTACTCTCAATTTGGCGTGCTATACTTGAAGCAACTAATTGCGCTTCAAGTTCAGGCCTTTTAATTTCATAAATATTCAACTGAATTTCTTTTTTTGTTAATTTTTTAAGTTCTTCTTTTAGCTTATCTACTTCTTGTCCACCTTTTCCAATAATGATTCCAGGTCTTGCAGTACTAATTGTGATAGTTATTAGCTTTAGAGTTCGCTCAACAATTACTCTTGACACACTTGCTTTATTGAGACGTGCAAAAATGTAATCTCTAATTTTTTTATCTTCAGATAATTTATCACCAAAATTTCTTCCACCAAACCAGTTAGACTCCCAACCTCTAATTATTCCTAACCTATTTCCTATTGGATTTGTTTTTTGTCCCATCTTAAATTAAATTTTTGAATTATCTGATGCACCCAGAACTAAGGTAACATGGTTTGATCGTTTTCTTATTCTATGTCCTCTTCCCTGAGGTGCTGGTCTAAGTCGCTTCAACATTTTTCCACCGTCAACTCTTATTTCCTTAACGAATAATCCTGCTTTTTCAATATCTCCGTCTTTATTTTTTGATTGCCAATTTGATATTGCAGATAGTAATAATTTTTCAAGCTTACTCGATGATTCTTTCGGGCTAAACCTTAAAATAGACAATGCTTTATCAATATTTTTACCTCTTATTAAATCAGCAACTAACCTCATTTTTCTAGGAGATGATGGACAATTATTCAACTTGGCAAACCCTAAGTTTTTTCTTTTATCCTTTATTAATGTTGCAGCTTGTCTTTTTCTAACTCCCATTTAACTAATTTTTTCCTTTGTTTTTGGCGCCTGCATGACCTCTAAATGATCTTGTAGGAGAAAATTCACCAAGCTTATGTCCAACCATATTTTCGGTAATGTAAACAGGAATAAACTGTCTGCCATTGTGCACTCCAATTGTTTGCCCAACAAAATCAGGGATAATCATTGACGCTCTTGACCAGGTTTTAATTACTGTTTTTTTTCCAGAGGCCTGATTTGCTTCAACTTTTTTAATTAAGCTGTAATGTACAAATGGTCCTTTCTTTAAAGATCTAGCCATTATTTATTTCTCCTTTCAATTATAAATTTGTTAGATTTTTTGTTTTTATTTCTTGTCCTAAATCCTTTGGCTGGTATACCCTTTTTTGACCTTGGGTGTCCTCCAGAAGCACGGCCTTCACCTCCGCCCATAGGATGATCAACTGGGTTCATCACAACTGGTCTAGTCCTAGGTCTTCTTCCCAACCAACGTGATCTTCCAGCTTTTCCAGAAACGATGAGTTGATGGTCAGAATTAGAAACAGCTCCTACAGTAGCCATGCAAGAAGATAAAATTAATCTGGTTTCACCAGATGGTAATTTAATCGTAGCATATTTGCCATCTCTTGCCATTAACTGTGCAAAAGCACCTGCGCTTCTGGCAATATTGGCGCCTTTTCCTGGAACGAGTTCAATGCATGAAATAATTGTTCCAAGTGGCATATTGGATAATTTCATTGAATTTCCAATTTCAGGCTGAACCTTTTCTCCAGAAACAATATTTTGTCCAACCTTGAGACCAGACGGGGCTATAATGTATCTTTTTTCTTTGTCTTCAAATTCAATCAATGCTATGAAGGCAGACCTGTTAGGATCATACTCTATCGATTTTACAGTTGCTAAATCATTATAACGATTTCTTTTAAAATCGATAACCCTGTACCTTTTTTTGTGACCTCCACCGATAAATTTTGATGTCATCTTACCGCTATTATTTCTACCTCCTGTGCGTTTTTTTGGCACTAATAAACTTTTTTCAGGTTTGTTAGTAGTTACGGCATCAAAACCGTTGACAACTTTACCGCGTTGTCCAGGAGTGATAGGTTTAAGTTTTTTTACAGGCATGACTATATATTATTATAAAAATCAATGTTATCTCCTTCAACTAATTGTACAATAGCTCGTTTTGTAATATTAGACTTTGAATTTTGAATACCATTTTTTGTGTACTTTTTTTTCCTATCAGGTCTATAATTTATAGTTCTAACTTTTTCAACACTTACTCCATATTTAAGCTCCACAGCTTTTTTAATTTCAATTTTATTGGCGTTGGTTCTAACCAAAAAAGTATATCGATTTCTCAATTCACTCTCGCTGGTGGCTTTTTCGGTGATTAAAGGTTTATATAAAACTGACATATTATTATTTATTTTAACAGATTCTTTTCAATTGTTTCTAAAGCAACTTCAGAAACTATTAAATGCTGTGCGTTCATAATGTTATAAGTATTTAAATCGTCATTGGATAACACATTTATGTTTTTTAGATTCCTTGCAGATAAAAAAACATTTTTCTTGGAATTATCTAATACAAATAGAGATTTTTTGGAAGAAATACCTAGTGCCTCTAAAACTTTTAAAATGGATTTTGTTTTAGGAGTATCAAAATCAAAATCTTCAACAACGGTTAAATTCTTTGATTTTACCTTAATACTTAATGCTGATTTTCTAGCAAGTTTTTTTACATTTTTATTTACTTTTTGAGTGTATGATCTAACTCTCGGCCCGAATGTACGACCTCCTCCTCGAAATATTGGATTTTTGATACTGCCAGCTCGAGCAGTTCCAGTTCCTTTTTGCCTCTTGATTTTTCTAGTACTTCCCTTGATTTCAGATCTCTCTTTAGATTTGTGTGTACCAGTTCTCTGATGTGCTAAATATTGTTTTACATCCAAGTAAACAGCGTGTTCGTTAGGTTGAATCTGAAAAATTGATTTGTTTAGAACAATTTCTCTACCTGTTGATTTTCCTTTTATGTTTAAAACATCCTGTTTCATTACTTTCTAATAAGAATTATAGAATTTTTATGTCCTGGGACGCAGCCCTTAAGTAATAATAAGTTTTTTTCTGGAACGACCTTTAAAACTTGCAAGTTTTGAACAGTTACCTTTTTATTACCCATCTGACCAGCCATCCTCATACCTTTAAAAACTCTTGCAGGATATGAAGCTGCGCCAATAGAGCCCGGCGCACGTAACCTGTTATGCTGTCCGTGTGTAGCTTGGCCAACCCCTGCAAATCCATGTCGCTTCACGACTCCCTGAAACCCTTTACCCTTGGAAGTACCTGTAACATCCACATACTCACCTACATTAAAATATTCAACTGTAATTTTGTCTCCCAATTTGTAATCGTTTTCAAAGCCTTTAAACTCAACAAGTTTCTTCATTGGCATAGCACCAGATTTTTTGTAATGTCCTAATTCGGATTTATTTGTGCTCTTTTCAGACTTTTCATTAAATCCAAGCTGTAAAGCATCATAACCATCATGATTTTTCGTACGAACTTGAGTTACAGTACATGGACCGGCTTGAACCACAGTACACGGAAGTATTTTGCCATCTTCAGCAAATATATTTGTCATTCCAATTTTTTTACCTATCAATCCAGACATAATTATACTTTTATTTCTACTTCAACTCCACTTGGAAGTTCTAACTTCATTAAAGCGTCAATTGTTTTAGAGGATGAACTATAAATATCAAGTAGCCTTTTGTAAGAACTTAGCTTAAATTGTTCTCTCGACTTTTTATTAACATGTGGTGACCTTAAAACAGTAAAGAGTTTATTGTGAGTTGGCAAAGGGATTGGTCCTGTTACAATAGCGCCAGTAGACTTTACAGTTTTAACGATTTTTTCTGCTGACCTGTCAACTAAGTTATGATCGTATGATTTTAGTTTTATTCTAATTTTCTGACTCATAATATTAACTTTGACCTGTTACAGATGAAATTATTTGTGTTGAAATATTTTGGGGAGTTTCATCATAATGTGAAAACTCCATTGTAGAAGTAGCTCTACCAGAGGATAGTGTTCTTAAGGCAGTAACATAACCAAACATTTCAGAAAGAGGAACATTGGCCTTTACTACTTTTGAACCAGCTCTATCATCCATACTATTTACTTGACCCCTTCTGCGATTTAAATCTCCAACAATATCGCCCATGTTTTCCTCTGGTGTCAATACTTCGAGTTTCATGATTGGTTCCATAATAACTGCCCCAGCAGTTTTTGCTGCAGATTTGTAACCAATTTTAGCAGCCAATTCAAATGACAGTGAATCTGAGTCAACTGGATGAAAAGAACCATCTTTCAACGTTACTTTTATTGAATCAACTTCAAAACCAGCTAATGGACCGTTTTTCATAGCTTCTTTAAATCCTTTTTCGACTGATGGAATAAATTCCTTGGGTACATTACCCCCTTTTATTTCATTTATAAATTCTAATCCAGTTTTACCATCATCTGAGGGCTCAAGATTGAAAACAATATCTGCAAACTTACCACGTCCACCAGATTGCTTCTTATAAACCTCTCTGTGTTGAACCGAAGACCTTATTGCTTCTTTATATTCAACCTGAGGCTGGCCTTGATTCACCTCAACTTTAAATTCTCTTCTAAGCCTGTCAACAATGATGTCCAAATGTAACTCTCCCATACCCGAAATAATTGTTTGACCTGAAGCCTCGTCGGTTTTAACTTGAAAAGTTGGATCTTCTTCTGCTAATTTTGCAAGAGACATCCCTAATTTATCAACATCAGATTTTGATTTTGGCTCAACTGCAATTCCAATCACTGGGTCTGGAAAATCCATGCTTTCTAATATAATCGGAGATTTCTCTGCTGACAAAGTATCACCCGTTTTAATATCTTTGAAACCAACAGCAGCTCCAATATCACCTGCTTCAATAAAATCAATCGAATTTTGTTTGTTGGCATGCATTTGGTATATCCTAGAAATTCTCTCCTTGTTTCCAGATCTGTTGTTCAAAACATATGAACCGGCATCTAATCTTCCTGAATAAGCTCTAAAAAAAGCCAATCTTCCAACAAACGGATCGGTGGCGATTTTAAAAGCTAATGCAGAAAATGGTTCATTAACACTTGGTTTTCTAGAAATCTCTGTTCCTGAGTCTGGATCATTACCAACAATAGCCTCTTTATCTTCAGGCGAAGGTAAATATCTGCAGACAGCATCAAGTAAGAATTGAACACCTTTATTTTTGAAAGCAGAACCACAAATCATAGGGATGATGCTCATGTCTTGAGTAGCTGCACGTAGAGCATTATGGATTTCTTCCTCTGTAATTAAATCTGGACTGTCAAAGAATTTTTCTAAAATGTTTTCGTCATAATCAGCGACTGCCTCAATTAGTTGTGAGCGGTATTTATCAACTTCTTCTTTCATTTCAGAAGGAATATCAACAATGTCAAACGTTGCTCCCATGTTATCTTCATGCCAAACAATTGCTTGATTTTTAACTAAATCGACACATCCTTTAAAATCATCCTCTTCTCCTATTGGTAATACAATCGGAACAGCATTAGATTTCAACATATCACGAACTTGGTTACATACATTTAAAAAATTTGAGCCTTGTCTATCCATTTTATTAACAAACCCCATCCTAGGTACTTTATAATTATCAGCTAGTCTCCAGTTTGTTTCCGATTGAGGCTCAACTCCGTCAACAGCAGAAAATAAAAATACCAATCCATCCAGCACTCTTAATGATCTATTTACTTCAACAGTAAAATCAACATGTCCAGGGGTGTCAATTATATTGAAATGATAATTTTTTGAATCAGGAAGTGTTTTACCCTGTTCTGTAGGGAATGTCCAATTACATGTTGTGGCGGCTGAAGTAATTGTTATACCCCTTTCTTGTTCTTGCTCCATCCAATCCATGGTAGCTGCACCATCATGGACTTCACCAAT
>PKDV01000104.1 GCA_002862715.1 Flavobacteriaceae bacterium
TAACCAACCTCAATTAGCTGTTTTAGCACTGGGTGCAATACGAAAAATACCCTCAGTAGTTGAAACTGATTTTGGAGATGCTATTGCAATTAGAAAAAAAATGATGGTTTCCTTAAGCTATGATCATAGAGTCATTAATGGTGCAACTGGTGGAAAGTTTATAGCCCGTTTGAAAGAAGTTATTGAAAATTGGGAGGAAAATAATAATATTTAATGGAACTAACTTTAAAACGCCCAATTTGTTTTTTTGATTTAGAAACAACAGGCATAAATATAACCAAAGACAGAATTGTTGAAATTTCAATTTTGAAAATTTTCCCAAATGGAAATAAAGAATCTAAAACATGGTTAGTTAATCCAATGATTCCCATCCCACCTGAAACAACAGCAGTTCATGGAATAACCAACGAAAAAGTTAAAGATGCACCTACTTTTAAACAAATTAGTAAGAAAATTTTCGAAATGATAAAAGACTCAAATTTAGCTGGCTTTAATTCTGATAGATTTGATATTCCATTACTCGCCGAAGAGATGTTACGCTCCGAAATTGATATAAATTTTAAAAAATATCCATCAATTGATATTCAAAATATTTATCATAAAATGGAAAGAAGAAACCTTAGTTCAGCGTATAAGTTTTATTGTAATAAAATTTTAGAGAATTCTCACAGTGCAGAAGCGGATACGATGGCTACATACGAAGTATTAAAAGCCCAAATTTCAAAGTATACTGAATTAGAAAATGACATGGATAAGATAAGTGACTTTTCAACTCGAAGAAAAAGTTTTGATTATGCTGGATTCATATTAAAAAACGAAAATGATGAACCAATTTTTGGTTTTGGCAAACATAAAGGGAAAAAAGTTCACGATATTCTAATAAAAGAACCTGGTTATGTTGGGTGGGTTTTAAATGCCGATTTTCCGCTTTACACAAAAAAAGTTTTAACATCAATAAAACTTGAATTAAATAAAAACTAAATGAAGATAATTTGTGTTGGTAGAAATTATAATGATCATATAAAAGAGTTAAAAAATCAAAAGCCTCAAAGTCCTGTACTATTCATAAAGCCAGATACTTCATTATGCCAACCTAATCTTCCTTTTTATATACCAAACTTTACAAATGATGTGCAGTATGAAGCAGAAGTTATCATTTTAATAAATAGAATTGGGAAGCATATTCAAACAAAATTTGCACATAAATATTATGATAAAGTTAGTTTAGGTATTGATTTTACTGCGAGAGATTTACAAAATGAACTTAAATCTAAGGGGTTGCCGTGGGAAAAATCCAAGTCTTTTGATGGTTCAGCTTTGATCGGTAAATGGTACAGCAAAGAAATTTTTCTTGATATTAATAACACACCATTTAAACTGCTTAAAAATAATCGTTTAGTTCAGAAATCAAATACAAGTTCAATGATATGGAGTGTTGATGAATTAATTTCCTACGCCTCAAAATTTTTTACATTAAAAATTGGGGATATAATTTTTACAGGAACACCCTCTGGAGTTGGTACTTTAAAAAAAGAAGATGATTTTCAAGGATTTATAGGAGAAAAAATAGCATTAACATTTAAAGTAAAATAAATTGGAAAGTATTATAAAAATTGGTGCGTTACTTCGCGAGAAAGGCTGGTTTATTTCAACTGCTGAAAGTTGTACAGGAGGTAATTTAGGATCTCTTTTATCTAAATATTCTGGTTCATCATCTTTTTATAAAGGTTCAATAATATGCTATTCAACTTCAATGAAATTGAATATACTTGAAATAGAAGAACAGTTAATTAAAAAATATTCTGTGGTTAGCCGTGAAATAGTTGAAATTATGGCAAAACAAATCAAAATTAAATCAGGCTCAGATGTTGCAATTGCAACAACAGGAAATTTAGGTCCTAAAAAAGGAGAATCGTCAGCAGAAATTGGTACTGTCTATATTTCAATACTAACTCCAAAAAATCACATTACAAGAAAATTTTTTTTTGATGGAGACAGAGAAAAAAATTTGAGAGATACAATAAAGAATGCCTTAGAGCTTTTAGGGGACATACTTTGTAAGTAAAAATATTTTTTAAAAACACTATATTTTACTTAAATTTGCCATCCAAATCAGAAAATTTGTCAAAAGTTTGTGAACTTACTGGAAAAAAAGCAATGGTTGGAAATAACGTTTCCCACGCCATGAATAAAACTAAAAGAGTTTTTGGGGCCAACCTGATAAAAAAGCGTTTTTATATTAATGAGGAAAAGAAGTGGATAACATTAAAGCTCTCTACGTCTGCTCTAAAAACAATTAATAAAAATGGGTTAAATCATGTTGTGAAAATGGCAAGAAAGCAAGGTTTGTTAAAATAATATAATTATGGCTAAGAAAGGCAACAGAATTCAAGTAATTTTAGAATGTACAGAGCATAAAGATTCTGGTCTTCCTGGTACGTCCCGCTATATTTCTACTAAGAATAAAAAAAATACCCCTGATAGAATTGAATTAAAAAAATTTAATCCAATTTTAAAAAAAATGACTGTCCACAAAGAAATTAAATAAAAAATGGCAAAGAAAACTGTCGCGACATTACAGAAAAAATCAAAAAGAATGACCATGGCTATTAAGATGGTTAAATCCAAAAAGTCTGGTTCATACACTTTCGTTGAGAAGATTCTTCCTCCTGATCAGGTTAACAGCTGGTTGTCTCAAAAATAGTTTGATAATCTTTTTTGATGTTATATTTATACTTTAACTAGTCGCATATAACATGAATTTTTTCAAAAGAACTGCAGATAAACTTAAAAAAGGCTTAAAAGCCACTAAATCCGTTTGGAATGAGGGATTTAACAAGGCTTTTAATTTAAATACTACTATAGATGATGATTTAATTGATGAAATAGAAGAAATTTTGTTACTCTCAGACGTAGGAGTTGATACAACAAATATTTTAATTAAAAATCTAAAAAAAACAGTTTCAGAACAACAAGTTAAAAATCCTCCTGAAATAAAAAATATTTTGAAAAACGAAATGTTAAAATTAATTGATTATCATGAAAAACAAGATATAAATTTAAATAAGAACCTTCATGTTGTTTTAGTGGTTGGTGTTAATGGAACCGGAAAAACTACATCAATTGGAAAGCTTGCAAATTTTTTTAAAAATCAAAATAAAAAAGTAATCATTTCAGCTTCTGACACATTTAGGGCTGGTGCAATCGACCAGTTAAGTATTTGGGCTAATAAACTCGATATATCTTTGGTTTCGAATGGAATGGGTTCTGACCCTGCCTCAGTTGCTTATACTGCTGTTGAAAAATCGATAAAAGAAAAGGCAGATGTACTTTTAATTGATACAGCGGGAAGATTACATAATAATCAAAATTTGATGATGGAGCTTTCAAAAATCCAAAGAGTAATAAAAAAGGTTGTCGCTGATGCACCACACGAAGTTTTACTCGTTTTGGATGGTAGCACTGGTCAAAATGCATTTATTCAGGCTGAGCAATTTTCTAAAGTAACTGATATTAATGGGTTAATAGTTACCAAGCTTGATGGAACCTCAAAGGGAGGAGCAATAATTGGTATTTCAAGTAAAATGAAGATTCCTATAAGATATATTGGAGTTGGTGAGGCTGCTGATGACTTAATACCATTTGTCCCTGAGCAATATTTAGATCTGCTTTTGTTTGACAAGAATTTGAATTAAGAATAATGAGAACCAAGTACACAAAAACTAATAAAATTAATATTGTAACACTCGGTTGCTCAAAAAACATATACGATTCTGAAATATTAATGAGTCAATTAAAGGCAAACAATAAAAATGTTGTCCATGAAAAAGATGGAAATGTTGTCGTTATAAATACTTGTGGCTTTATTGAAAATGCAAAAAAAGAGTCTATAGATACCATTTTAGAATATTCAACTAAAAAAAATCAAGGGATTATAGACAAGCTTTATGTAACAGGTTGTTTAAGTGAAAGGTATAAACCAGAACTAAAAAAAGAAATACCAAATGTTGATAAATATTTTGGAACAACTGATTTACCCCAACTTTTAAAATCTTTAGGAGCGGATTATAAGCACGAGCTAATAGGTGATAGACATATAACAACACCAAAAAATTATGCATATTTAAAGATTTCAGAGGGGTGTGACCGACCATGCTCTTTTTGTGCTATACCGCTTATGAGAGGAGCGCATCGTTCTAAACCTATGGAAGAAATAGTAAATGAAGCTACAGAGTTGGCAAATAAAGGAGTAAAAGAACTTATTATAATCGCACAAGATTCAACATTTTATGGACTTGATTTATATAAAAAAAGAAAATTAGCAGACTTACTTTTAAAATTAACTAAGGTTGAAGGTATAGAATGGATTCGTCTGCATTATGCTTTTCCATCTGGATTTCCATTGGATGTTTTAGAGGTGATTTCCAATGAAAAAAAAGTATGTTCATACATTGATATTCCTTTGCAACACATTTCAAATCCGATTTTAAAATCTATGAGAAGAGGTTTAGATGAGAATAAAACAGTGATGCTCATAAAAAAAATTAGAGATTCTGTGCCAGAAGTAGCAATAAGAACAACGTTTATACTAGGATATCCAGGTGAGACAGATAAAGATTTTAAAAAATTAAAAAATTTCGTTGAACAAACTCGTTTTGAAAGATTGGGGTGTTTTAAATATAGTCATGAGGAAAATACTCATGCATATAATCTAGTTGACAATGTGAGTGAAGAGATTAAACAAAAACGAATCAACGAAATAATGAAAATTCAATCTAGAATTTCTAGAGATAAAAATCAAAACTTGATTGGAAAAGTATTAAAATGTGTTATAGACAGAAAAGAGGGAGAATTTTATATTGGAAGAACTGAGTATGATTCTCCCGATGTAGATAATGAGGTTTTGGTAGACGCCAAAAAAAATTATATGAAAATTGGAGACTTTTCCAATCTTAAAATTACTTCAGCCAATGATTATGATTTAGTTGGAGAACCATTGTAATTGATGTGATATGCGTTTAATAAAAAGTTTTAATTCAAATAGTTTTAATAGCTCGAAAATAATCGATGCTTTTGCTGAAAATAAATTAAATGATTTTCATAGTGGTAAATTTTCTCAGGATTCTGCTTTAGAAAAAATTCGTTCAAGATGTGAAGATTTTAGTTTATTAGAGCGAAATATATTAGTAAAAGAGCTTCTCAGCCAAAATAAAAATTTGGACAATAATTCTGAAACAATTAATAATATTAAGCTTTTAAAGAAAAAAAACAGTGTTAGCATTACCACAGGCCATCAATTGAATTTATTTGGTGGTCCGATGTATTTTCTTTATAAAATTTTAGATGTTTTGGAAACCTCAAAATCACTTTCAAAAAAATATAAAAAGTACAATTTTGTTCCTATTTTTTGGATGGCAAGCGAGGATCATGATTTTAATGAGGTAAACAATTTTAAGTTTAATGATAATAATATGGTTTGGAGAAAAAATACTAAACAGTCACCAGTTGGAACAATTTCTAATTTAGGTTTAGAAAAAATTTATAATGACCTTAAAATTCTTTACAAAACAAATTTTTTATATAAAGATTTGATTGAATTATTTGGTTATTGTTATTTAAAAGATATTAGTTACGCAGAATCCACGAGACTTTTCATCCATAGCCTTTTCGGTAAATATGGTATTGTAACAATTGATGCCAATAAAAAAACTTTAAAAAAGTTTTTTAAACCGACTTTTAAAAATGAAATTAAAAATAAAATTATTTATGAGTGTGTATCCTCCACTAATAATAAGTTAAAAAAAATTTTAAATGGATTTAAAGCACAAGCAAATCCTCGAGTAATCAATTTGTTTTATATAAATAACAACAAACGTTCTAGAATTTTTTTAGATGGTAATATATACAGAACTACAGATAACGAAAAAAAATGGAATAAATCAGAAATTATTGATGAAATCGAATCATCTGTTGAAAAATTTTCACCTAATGTTTTGTTAAGACCATTATTTCAAGAAAGAATTTTACCAAATATTGTTACAATTGGAGGAACTTCCGAAATTTCATATTGGTTACAATTGAAATCCTCGTTTGACAAGCACAAGATTTTTTTTCCGCTGCTCAAAATTAGAAAAAGTTTGGTTTTACTTTCTAAAAAAGATGTAATTAAATGTAAAAATTTAGATATTGATTTTCAAGATTTTTTCGTTGATAAATCATCATTTGTAAATAAAATTGTAAAAAAATACAGTAAAATAAACATTGATTTTTCAAATCAAAAAAACAATTTTATTAAAGAGTTTATTTTTTTTAGAGAAATTGCAAAAAAAACAGACAAATCCTTTCTAGGCGCTGTTAATGCCGAAGAAAAAAAACATATTAGAGCTATTGAAAATTTAGAAAATAGACTATTAAAAGCTCAGAAAATAAACTTAAAAAATGAAATTAAAAGAGCTTTGGTTTTGCGAGATAAAATTCTACCTAATGAAATTT
>PKDV01000017.1 GCA_002862715.1 Flavobacteriaceae bacterium
TTTTCTTTTTAGGATTGTTTGGGGTCGTTGCTCTTATTAGCTTTTCAGAAGAGATTTTAATTTTAATGTTTAATGACGAAATAATTCTGTCATATAAAATTTTATTTCAAGCTATTGCACCCATTTTATTCTTAGCAGGCCTTTCAATGCTTTACAACTATTTGTATTTATCCGCAACAAAAAAATACGATTTAAGACTAAAGATTTTAGGTTATACAGGTTTAATTGGAATTTTAATGTCAACGATTTTAACTTTCTATTTTGATATATATGGGGTAGTTTTTAGTGTAGTATTTTGTGAAATAATTCTATTGATTTGTGGGCTAAAAGTTTTTCTAAACAAGACAGATGAATAGACTAATAATTATTCAAACAGCAGCACCCACCTACAGGGCTGATTTTTTCTCTTTTTTAGAAAAAAAGATGAACAAAAACTTTATATTATACTCAGGCAAAAGATATTTTCAATCTTCAGTAGTATCGGATGAAAAGATTAATTATTATGCAATTAAAAATTTATATTTTTTTAAAAGAAGCCTACTGTTTCAAGCTGGTGGACTATGGAAAAACTTATTTTCAGCGGACATCATAGTTCTGGAGTTAAACCCCAGAATTATTTCTAATTGGATTTTTGTAGTGATAAGAAAAATGCTTAAGCATAAGACTTTTTTATGGGGACACGCATGGCCAAAAACAGGGATAAAATCATGGAGTGAAAAAATCAGAAACACAATGAGGGAGCTTTCAAGCGGTGTAATTGTTTACAGTGAAAAGCAAAAAAAAGAGCTAAAAAAAAAGAGTCCAAAACTGAAAGTTTTTACGGCAGTAAATGCGCTTTATCATGAAAAAACATTGATTTATAAAAACAGTGACAATGACGAAGTAAAAAACATTGTTTATTCAGGAAGGCTCACAAAACAAAAAAAAGTCATGAAATTATTGAAAGCATATGCGGACGCAATTGATTTACTAGACAAAAAGTCGAATTTAATTATTATAGGCTCCGGCCCACTAAAGCAAAAGGTTTTAGAGTTCATTAATAAAAATAAATTGAAGGATAGAGTGTTTTTAAAGGGTAAGATTTATGATAAAAATACACTCGAGAAAATATACAACACTGCTTTATGTAGTATTTCGCCTGGATATGTTGGGCTTTCAATAATACAAAGTTTTTCTTTTGGTGTTCCAATGATAGTTTCCAAAAATGAAAATCATTCTCCTGAAATAGATGCAGTTATTGAAAACCAAAATGCAGTTTACGAGGAAAGAAGTCTTTCTGAAACAATGCTTAAATTTTTTAATAATAAACACTACTGGATAAGCAGAAGAGCACACATCAAAAGACATTCTCAGGAAAACTATACAATTGAAAAAATGGCAATGCCGTTTTTTGAAATTTTAAAGGCATAAAATGTTATTTACAGCAACAATATTTTTTATAGTTTTCTTAATATGTTATTTAAGACCACATTATGGCCTTGTGGTCCTATTGAACATTAATTTAATTAGAAATCTAATTAATATTGACATAGTAAATCCATGCCTTAAATGCACTTCGGAAAATGATGTTGTATTAGGCGCATTGTTGCCAATTTTAGGGTTTTTTATAATTATTTATAGAATATCCTTTTCCAAAAAAGTAGTGTATTCCTTCGATTTTTTTGATTACTTTATTTCTGCAACATTACTGCTTTTAATATATACGTCTGCAGTTAGCAACCATATTTATGAGTCATTTGAGTATACTTTGAGGTATATTTTTCTATGCATACCTTTTTTCGTTATAACAAAACTTTATTTTCTAAACTCAAAAAACTTTGAAAACTTATTATATAAGATTTTAGAGTTCTCGATGAATTTTGCTTTAGTTTTTGGGTTAATAGCAGTTGTAGTTGTTTTGGTTTCTGGGTATGAAGAAGAATACGCTGAATATGGCGTGATTATGAGACTAACAATACAGGGAGTTCATCCAATTCCTTTTGCTCAATCAATTGGATTGGGGTTAATATCATCACTTTTTTTGATTCTTAGAAACATAAAAAAGCAAATAAAAAGCAACCTTTTATTCTTTAAAACTGCATTGTTGACAATAATTTTGCTTTACACAAACACAAGAGGGGTTATTATAAGCTTTGTAATCTCAATGTTTTTTGTTTTAGTTTTTTCTATGAAAAAACCAACTATAAGTAAAAAAATTATAAGTGTATTTTTAATTACAACTGCATTATTATCATCAGTAGTACTTTTTTTATTGGATTTTGAATCACTTTTTGGAAGATTCTATTCAGATGAATCCGCTCTTATTTCTGTTTTTTTAAGATTTGTATCAATAGAAGATAGTATGGATATATTTATTAATAATTTATTTACTGGAATTGGGCCTGTTGGGTTTTCATATATTTCTGATTTACCATACCCCCACAACTTTGTTCTGGACTATTTAGTTTTCTTTGGAATTTTCGGATTAATAGCAGCATTGAGTTTTATAATTTTCTCTATTGATATTTTACGTGTTACTAACGCATATAAAGAAAACAACTATTTATTTGTTATACTTTTTTCGATTTTTATCTTTTATGCTGCTGAAACACAAGTAAGTTTTACCTTATGGATGCACAAAGGAATGTATTTGGCGCTAGGACTATTTATGGCAAATTATTCGATACACAAAAGAAGATGAGAAATAGGATTGTTTTTGTTTTAGTTAAATTTTTATATGCGTTTCCATTTATTATTTTTTTTCCACCCATAGTAAAGTCATTGTATGTTTTCTTATTTTTTTTGCTTTCCGTAGGAGCTTGGTCGGACATTAAATTAAACAAAGGCTTTAAGCTCTTAATGGCTTCGTGTTCAATTTTTTTTGTTTACGCATTGAGTTTATTATATAGTTCAGAGCCTTTAGTTGGAATAAAAATGCTCGAAACTAAATTAGGCATGATAGTGATTCCGTTGTCCTTTTTATTTTTTCTCTCCGACAAGCAAGTTGCTGATAGACTATGCTATAATAGGTTATCAAAAAACTTTTTATGTTCCAGTGCTTTATACTCACTTACCCTTCTTATATATTTCTTTATTTACAAGGACTCGAAATATCCAAATATTTATACCTCTGGGTTTTTTCAGAGCGCGGCAAAGAACTTGCCCTTAATTGGAGAACATCACATTTACATTAGTTTAATATTAGCCGCTTCTATGCTTTTTTTCTTAGCAATGGTCCAAGTTTTGCAGAGGAAAATTAAAACAATTGAAATTTTAGCAGCGCTTCTTGTTTTAATCATTTTATGGGTTCTTCAGTCAAGGGCAATTTTAGTCTCATCGATATTTGTGCTTCTGTTTTTGTACGGGGAAAGACTAAAAAAACTTAAAATAAAAAAAATAATCTTTATGTCTATTATTGCTTCCTGTATATTTTTTCTAACACCGCAAGAGAACAATAGATTTCTTGAGTTGACAAATTATTTTGATTATGATAAGCAAAACTCAGCGAGTCAAAGACTAGTAATTTATGACTGTAGCTGGGAGTTATTAATAAAAAAACCAATAAAAGGTGTTGGGATTGGCACCACACAAAAATTACTTAAAAACTGTTTCAATAAAAAAACAGGTGATAACAGCCGAAGCTCAATAAACACACACAATCAGTATTTAGATTTTTTTATTACAATTGGACCTTGGGGGTTGCTTTTGTTTTTTTGGCTTAAGTATGAAATATTAAATATCATAAAAACATCCATAAATAAAAGAATGTTACTATCGGTATTTATGTTCTTTTCAATAGCACTGATGTTCGAAAATTTTTTTGAGAGACAAACAGGTGTAATATTTATTTATTTTTTTACGTTTTTTCTTATCAAAAGATGCATAGAAAAAAATTAGATATTAAAATTTTATTGATAGGACCATTACCAAAGCCTATTCACGGCATGTCTCTTTGCAATACAATTTGTTTAAAAATTTTTAAGGAAAGACTTTCTAAAGCATATTCAATTAATACTGCACATAAGGAATTCAATGAGAATCTAGGTAAATTTAATTTTAAACTCGCGTTAAATTTCGCAGGCCATTACTTTCAGATTTACAAAATATTTAAAGCGGATAAGGTTTATATCACCATTGGGCAAACATTTTTAGGCGTTTTGAAATATTCTCCTTTCATCTTGTTGAGCAAACTTTTAAAAAAAGAACTAATTGTTCATATTCATGGTAATTATTTACACTTAAGATATAAAGATTTGAAAGGGCTAAAGAAGTGGTGTATTAGGTTTTTAATGAAACATTTTGATAAAGGAATTGTTTTGTCTGAAAAGTTTAAAATTAATTTAAAACCGTTTTTGAAAAAAGAAAAAATCTTCGTTGCAGTAAATTTTTTTGAAGAAAAGTTTTTATTAAATGCAAAAGAAAAAAACTTCGAAAGTTTAAAAATTTGTTATGTAAGTAACCTAATGAAGGAAAAGGGAATATTTGACCTTATAAATGCACTTATTATTTTTAACAAAAAAAACAAAAACTTCAAAGCAAAAATTGCAGGGCAAATTGATTTAAAGGCGAGGCAAATTTTTTTTAATAAAATAAAAACGCTTAAAAACATTGAGTATTTAGGAGTTGTAGAAGGCGCGGCCAAAAGAAACTTATTGAGAGATTCCAATGTATTTATTCTACCTACTTATTATAAAATGGAAGGACAACCAATTTCAATTATTGAAGCTATGGCTTCAGGAAATTTAATTATATCAACGGCACATGCTGGAATACCAGAACTTGTCGAAGATGAAGTAAATGGGTTTTTGGTAAATAAAAAATCTCCTGAGGAAATCTCTGACAAGCTTTTTTTTCTTGCCAATAATTTATGCGTATTGAAAGACTTTTCGTTAAGAAATATAAATAAAGCTAATCTTAAATTTAGTTTAAAAAACTTTGAAAAGACAATGATTAACATTATTTCAAAATAAATGAGAAAAGAAAATATAATTATAATATCTCCTTCATTTTACCCAGATAAAATAGGAATCGCCAATTATAATTATTTGACCGCTAAATTCTTTTCTAACAATAAACACCGAGTTCATGTTGTGACAGCGATGCCATATTACCCAGAATGGAAGATTAAAAAACCATACGATAAAGCACCGTTTTATTTAAAAGAAACTATTGGAAAAGGTATTATAGTATATAGAACAAAAATGTATGTGCCAACCAAACCAACCACAGTTAAAAGAATATTTCAAGTTTTACATTTTTTGTTTTTTTCATTAAAACACATTCCGTCCTTACCAATAAAAAGCAAAGTACTTGTTGTTGCCCCATATACAATAAATATTTTGTTGGGGTTATTGCTAAAATGGTTTAAAAAATGTAAAATTTGGTGCCATGTTCAAGACTTTGAGTTTGATTTAGGCATTCAAAATTTTAAACTAGGGTTTTTAAGTCAAAGCTTATATTTTTTAGAAAAAATCCTTTTAAAAAAATGTGATAAAGTAAGCACGATAAGTCAATCAATGAAAAAAAAATTGTATTTAAAAACTTCAATAAAAGGGTATTATTTTCCAAACTTTATAGATTTAGGTAGTTACAAAAACAGTTTCACCCCACACAGTTATTATTTAGACAGTACAAAGCCAAACCTACTGTATAGTGGTAATATTGGTGAAAAACAAGATTGGGCTTTTTTTATCAGATTCTGTCGTTTCAACATTGAAAAATTCAATTTCACAATTGTTGGTGATGGACCAAAATTAAAATGGATAAAGAAACAATTAAACAAACAAAAAAATGTCCAGTTCTACAGACTGGTTAAATCATCCGACCTTCCTAGGCTACTACGCAGCTTTGATGCACATCTATTGTTTCAAAAAAACAACATTTTAGACTCTGTAATGCCGTCAAAATTATTAGGAATGATGGCGAGCAAAAAACCTTGTTTTGTAAAAGGCAATAAAGAATCCGAAATAAAGAAAATAATCCGAGCATCAGAGTCTGGGATTTTTTTTGATGATAATAACATAGAAAAAATAACAGAATCTATTATAGAATATTTAGCAAACAAAAAAGCCATTGAAAAAAAGAAAATAGTTACTGAAAATTTTTTAAAAGAAAACTTTTCGCAAAAGAAAGTTTTGTTGGACTTTAAAAAATCAATTAATAATATTTAGTATATAATTTTTCCAGCAATAACAGAATTTATATGTCGTTATTAATATGGTTTGTATAAATTAGAGTCTTTAATTATTCCAAGGAACCTGCTTCCATTTTTTGCAACAGAGTGGTTTATATTTTTCACTTTAAACATAACATTGATTTTATTGAAGAACCCTTTGGATTTAATAAATCAAACCACAGAACTTATTGTTTTGATTATTCTCTCATGGGGAATTTCCAGCTTAATTTCTGATGTTTACAAACACGAAAGAACACTAATATATACAAAAACAGCCGTTCGTTCGCTGTTGTTTTCTATTTTGTATCCGCTT
>PKDV01000061.1 GCA_002862715.1 Flavobacteriaceae bacterium
CTATCTCAACCTCGTCCTGAACAGTGTTCGCTACAAAATCATCATAGGAAGAAGGAGAAGCATTCTGCATGTTCTCATTAAATGAAACCGATGAACCACTAGCATTGGCAGATGCAACAAAAAATGCCTGACCAGGAGCTATGAACCAAGTATTTGTCGCATTGTATGGAGTATAATTAGACCCTCCAGAATCATAATCGTAACCATATATCGCTTGAAAACTACCATGTAAAACACCTGAATTGGTGCTGAAAAAGTTATTGGTCCCAGCATTGGAATTACCATTTAGGTAAGATGGAAATGGGTTGGCTACCAAATTCCATTTGGTACCACCTGAACCGGAGTTGTCCGAAATAGCAACTGTCTGATCACTTGTAGCAACTGTACCAGTAAAAGCAAGTGTGCCACCACTTGCAGAGGCCATCTGATATCCAGTTCCAGCTGGAAAATTACCAGCATTTGCAACATCATTAGAACCAGATGAAGTGGTGTAATTAGACCACCCTCCACCAGATGCGTTGCTGTAGGTGCCTACAGCATATGTAGAACCGCTTGTAGCAACAGAGCCAGAGTTGGAAGAAACAAATCCAGAAATAGACAGACTACCAACTGGACTACCTACCAAATCCCACTCACCACTACCTACTGTATTAACATAACGATTGTAAGTAATGTTGCCTAAGGAAGACCCTAAAACCAAAAGTGCTGAATAAGAGTTAGAACTAGAATTTAATGTTGTTGTACCATTATTTACTAAATTACCCGAGACAGTAAAATCCCCACCAGAGCTAATTGTAAGAACGGCAGAGCTATTAACTGTAACATTATTTGCAACAGCCCCTGAAGACGATATAATAGGAGAGTAATCAGTACCAGATGGAATTACAATATTTACTCCCGATGCAGGCACTGAACCCGTAGACCAATTGGAAGCTGTATTCCAATCAGTAGATGTACCATTAGTTTTCCAAACAGCAGTATAAAATTCAGGAGTCCAATTTCTAATCCCTGCAATCCATGCATCTCCTCCATATTCATATGCTCCTATATCTGGATTGGTATTTACTACTGCATGAGGAATTGAATCACTATCAATTAAAACACCCTGGTCTATAATTACTGATGAAGTAGAAAGCGGCATCCCAGTTGTAGTGTTAATTAAACTAGAAATGTCATCGCTTGGATAGTCGTATCCATTTCTATTGTTAGAATTAGCCCCATTAGGGCTTGTTGAAGGGATTGCCACAGTTGATACATTACTTGACCTGTGACCACTCATTTTATCAACCAAATTGTTCTGAACATCGGTTCCTGTATTTGAGCTATCCTCATCTAGTATGATAATTCCGTTTCCACTGTAAGTATTAAATACAGTGTTGTGACTTATGTAATGATGATTACCTTTTACCATCATTCCCTTCGCATTATAAATAAAATTATGATGCATTTTACCATAATGACCTGCCTGCCCTGCATCTCCGCCAGGAGCATCATAACGAAGTGCATATTTAGTTGTGTCAAAAATCCAATTGTTATGTACGTTGGAATCCTCAACGTAATTTCTAGTACCTTGAAAAACTGCACCATCAGATTGAAGTAGTCCAGTATTTGAAACCTTGTTGTATGAAAAAGTTGAATACCTTCCTGGCAATACTGTAGCAGAAGCTCCAGTGGTATGAATTGTGTTTTCAGTAAAAGTATTTGAATTACCAGAAATATATATTGTAACCATAAGGCCCTGAAGATCAGAAGCACTCCAATCAATGTGATGAAAGTAATTGTTTTGAATGGTGTTGTCGTTACCAAAAATTCTAAGAGCTTCCCCTTCTGTATTTTCGAACAAACATTTTGATACAATATTATTAGTAGAGTTTGAATCAAATGAGGTTACATTTGGACTTCCAAGCCCAGTAGACCCAAGCATTCTCCTAGAAGCACTTGGGTAATAAAAATTACATTCTGTAATTTTTAAGTATGTTGAGTTCTGAACACTTATTGTGGTTGCAAAGAAATTAATGTTCTTTAGTTCGATATAACTAGCTCCACTAAAAGTGATTGCATAGTCTGTTGTTTTTGCTTTAATGGTTCTTGATCCCGGGTTTTGACCATCATCAGGGTACAAATACAACTCATTGGTAGATTTGTTATGAAACCATTCATTTGGATTGTCTAAAAAATCTATTTTTCCTTCAAAAAAATAATAATGATGCTTGTCCTTATAGGTGGTCTGGTATACGGTATCATCACTACTTGATGTATTGTGCGTGTAAGTAATTACATCGTTTGATGAATTGTTTTGTGTATGACCTGTAATTAAAACTGCTTCTGTTTTAAATGAACCAATATTCAAAATACCAATTGAATTATTTAAATCTAGAGGATATGGATTGGCTACTGACTCATCAATAACTAAGGAGCCTTGGACACTCTCGTCATCAACATCATCAGATGGGTTTGAATCTTCAACACCCTGAGCCCATGAATCCCATGAAAATATTGAATCATCCGAAAATTGGGCGTTGGGCCACCTAGCATTTACCATTGGTAAGTTGTCAACAAAAAGCTGAGTAATATCGCCTGTATAAGATAGAGAATATGCTCCACTGACAGCTCCATATGAACTCCAAGATCCAGTAATATCAACAGTACCATCAATAGTAACTGACTCGTTTGGATAACCCTCAATATTAATATAGCTTGCAGAACTACCGTCTTTGTCTATTGTAAGTGTTTCTCTATATGTACCTTCTCTTAAATAAAGGGTATTTCCTGCTGAAAGCTGAGATACCCCAAATGCAATTGTTTGCCAAGGGCTATTAATTGAGCCATCATTTGAATTGTTGCCTGTGGGAGACACATAATAAGTCTGAGAAAAAAAATAAGAATGTATAAAAATTAGAAAAAATGAAATTTTGAAAATTCTCATGATATAATCATTAATCTTCCTTCGACCCCCAGCCTCTTGCTTTTAACGCAACCGATGAGTTGTCTCTTAAAACTAAATTACAACCCGAATTTTTATCTTTTATATATCCAATAACAGTTAGGCTTGGATTGGCCTTGATTTTTGGAAAATCTTTTTGAGAAATTGTCATTAATAGTTCATAATCCTCACCTCCATTTAAAGCAATTGTTGTTGAGTCTAATTTAAATTCCTCGCAAACGGAAATTAATTGTGGGTCTAATGGAATTTTATTTTCGTATAAATCACAACCAACTTCACTGTTTTTACAAATATGAAGAAGTTCTGATGATAAGCCATCGCTTATATCAATCATAGATGTTGGAACAACATTTAATTCACTTAGTAATTTAATAATATCTTTCCTTGCTTCCGGTTTTAATTGACGTTCAATTATGTATGTATATTTTTCTAAATCTGGTTGATTTTTAGGATTTACTTTAAACACTTCTTTTTCCCTTTCTAAAACTTTTAAACCCATGAAAGCAGAACCGATGTCCCCTGAGACTACTATCAAATCATTTTCTTTTGCTCCTTTTCTTAGTATTGGGCCAGACTTAGGTGTTGCTCCAATTGCAGTTACACTAATTTGCATACCCTTTACAGACGAGGTTGTGTCTCCGCCAACAAGATCAACTCCGTAATTTTCGCATGCCAATTTTATCCCTTGATACAGCTCGTCTAATGCCTCTAATGTAAAACGATTAGAAGCTGCAATAGAAACCAAAACTTGAGATGCATTGGCGCCCATAGCATACAGGTCAGACAGATTAACTACAATCGATTTGTAACCCAAATGTTTTAAGGGCATATAACTTAAGTCAAAATGAACTCCTTCAATCAACATATCAGTTGTTACAACTGCATTACCATTAAAATTTAAAACTGCTGCATCATCACCAATTCCAACAATTGTTGATTTTTGTTTGGAACTAAAATTTTTTGTTAAATGATTTATTAGAGTAAACTCTCCGATTGAATCAATTTTGGTATGAGAAGATTTTTTTTGTTCAATCATTTCACAAACTTAATTCATTTTAAAAACATACAATATAGCATTACAAACAAAGTATTCCCTGTAAAAGTGGTATATTTGCATACTGGTTTAATTTTTAAATAAAGCTATGATTAAGGTTACTCCACAAGCTAGAGACCAAGTTGTTCAAATGATGAACAACGATGGGGTGAATACAAAAACACACTTTGTCCGTGTAGGTGTAAAAAGTGGTGGGTGCTCTGGATTATCATATGAGTTAAATTTTGACAACAATTTAAGCGATACTGATAAAATTTTTGAGGACAAAGACATTCGTATTGTAGTTGATAAAAAAAGTTTTTTATATCTAGTTGGTACAACTTTAGAATACTCAGGTGGTTTAAATGGAAAAGGATTTGTTTTTAACAATCCAAATGCGAATAGAACCTGTGGTTGTGGTGAAAGTTTTGCAATGTAATTTATATATATGGGTTATACAGAAGAAGAATTAAAAAAAGAGCTTGAAACAAAAGAATATGAGTATGGTTTCTACACTGATATAGAATCTGATACTTTCCCTACTGGACTCAATGAGGATATTATAAAAGCTATTTCTAAGCGTAAAAATGAACCTTCATGGATGACTAAATGGAGACTCGAGGCATATGAAAAGTTTTTAGAAATGGAAGAACCAGATTGGGCGAATGTTAATTACGAGAAACCAGACCTTCAAAAAATTGCTTACTACTCGGCTCCCAAAGGAAAAGCTAAATACGACAGTCTAGATGAAGTTGACCCAGAATTATTAAAAACATTTGATAAACTTGGCATTTCAATTGAGGAACAAAAAAGACTTTCAGGTGTTGCTCTTGATATCGTTATGGATTCTGTTTCTGTGGCAACAACATTTAAAGATACATTAGCAGAAAAAGGAATTATTTTTTGCTCTATCTCAGAAGCAATTAGAGAACATCCAGAACTTGTTAAAAAGTACATTGGATCTGTTATCCCAAGAACTGATAATTATTTCGCAGCATTAAATTCGGCAGTTTTTTCGGATGGTTCTTTCTGCTACATTCCAAAAGGAGTTAGGTGTCCAATGGAATTATCAACATATTTTAGGATTAATCAAGCAGGCACAGGACAATTTGAAAGAACACTTGTCATTGCGGATGAAGGCAGCTATGTGAGTTATTTAGAAGGATGTACGGCTCCTGCAAGAGACGAGAATCAACTACATGCAGCAGTAGTAGAGCTGGTTGCCTTAGATAATGCTGAAATCAAATATTCTACTGTACAAAACTGGTTCCCAGGTGACAAAGACGGTAAAGGTGGTGTTTTTAATTTTGTAACCAAACGTGGAATTTGTCATGAAAAGTCAAAAATTTCATGGACACAAGTTGAGACTGGATCTGCAGTAACATGGAAATATCCATCTTGCATATTAAAAGGTAATGATAGTATTGGTGAGTTTTATTCAATTGCACTGACCAACAATTATCAACAAGCCGATACAGGTACTAAAATGATTCACCTTGGTAAGCGAACAAAAAGTACAATTATTTCAAAAGGAATTTCGGCAGGTAAATCTCAAAACAGCTACCGTGGACTTGTAAAAATTAGTCCAAATGCAAAAAATTCTAGAAATTTCTCGCAGTGTGATTCATTACTAATGGGAAATAGTTGTGGAGCTCATACCTTCCCTTACATTGAAGCAAAAAATAAAACTGCAAAAATTGAACATGAAGCAACTACAAGTAAAATTGGAGAAGATCAAATTTTCTATTGCAATCAACGAGGCATTGATACAGAAAAAGCAATTGCATTAATTGTAAATGGTTTTAGTAAAGACGTATTAAACAAGTTACCTATGGAGTTTGCTGTTGAAGCTCAGAAATTGCTCGAAATTTCATTGGAAGGTTCAGTTGGATAATTATGAAAAAAATAGTTCTTTTTTATTTTTCAATTTTCATTTTTGGTTGCAATGTGGAGCCTAAAAATCAAGAATCTCAATCTTTTTTTGGTGAATTTTTGTACTATAATGATGCCGCTGTTTTAAATACAGGTCAAAAAATATATGGTGTTGTAATTGACGATGACATGTTTGAACTTTACAGTTATTGTGAAAAGTTAATGAGAAATCAATATGACATGGTACCTGTTTATATCAAAGGAGTTGTTTCAAAAAATAATGAGGAAGGCTGGGAAAATTTAATAAAAATTACTTCTGTTGATTCTCTAGTGAATCCAAGAAATAGCGAAATTTTTAAACCTAACTAAATATGCTAAGTATAGATAATTTACATGCTGGTTGTGAAGGGAAAACAATTTTAAATGGAATAAATCTCGACGTAAAAGCTGGTGAAGTTCATGCGATTATGGGACCAAATGGTTCTGGTAAAAGTACGCTTTCAACTGTTATAGCAGGTCACGAAGAATATGAAATTTCACAAGGTAATTTATTGTTTGATGGTGAAGATATCTCTGAAATGAGTCCTGACGAACGTGCACACAAAGGAAT
>PKDV01000071.1 GCA_002862715.1 Flavobacteriaceae bacterium
GTTTGTTTTATATTCAGAGTTTTTTGGGACCCCAAAGGATTAAAATAATATAAGCTAATAACGGAGAAAAAACGAAAATTCATTTGACGAAAAGAGACGAAAATTTCATAAATTTAATTAAATTGACTTAATGGGGGAATTTAAAATATTTAATTATAATAAGAATTGGATATGGATTACCATGATGATACCACTTTTTTATTTTTTGGCTATTGGTACTCTTGGAGATGGTCTGTGCAACTTACCAAACGCCAATATTTCTATTTGCTTTAATCTTAGTCAGGACGACATGTATTCTTCATTTGCAATAACAACAATATTATTTTTCTGCCTATTTATTTATTCTTTTTTGAGAATATTTAATTATACAATAATAACTTATCATGGGATTGAATATAGAATGGCAATTCCAAGCGTTTGTTTAATAAAAAAATCATGGAGAGAAATTAAACATTATGCTGATGTGACAGAAACATTCTCTGGAAGGTATAGGGACGAAATCATCAAAGCTATTTGGTTTATAGATTATAATGATAATGTCTGTTTGAGACTTACCAAATGGGGTAGTTTTAATTTTAAAAAATTTGTAGAAAAAATTGATAGTTATGAAGATAAGTTTGAAATTGAACTTGAATATAAAAACCCATATCTAACGATGAATGGGTGGAAAAAAGTTGAGTATCCATAAAATGAAAAAAATGGGAGAATGATTAAATCCTACTATTACATCTGTGCTTTAAAATGAATAAAAAAATTAATATATAAAAGGCTTTTATAATAAGGGATTCATTTAAAATATAATATTTATCAGAGACTAGAATATGTCCATACATTTATTAAATTAGTTTTATTAAATTTTTAAAAATGAACTTAATGCTAACAGCTAGTTGTAATAATGCTGATAATTTTAAAATAAATGGTTACGAAAAAATGAAATCTGAATTTTCTGATTGGTGTGATGCTTCAAAATGTGTTTTTTGTAAAATTGATAATAAAAATGTCTTAGAACTTTTTTTTGATGTAAATCCTTTGAAACTTAAAGAATGGCTAGGCAAACCATCTACTCAGAAAATTTTTAAAGAACATAATTTTGTTCCAACAAGATATGCTTTTGAACCACTATCAATGTAATCTTATAAAACCATGGAAAGCTTAGATTATATATTTATAATTTGCAGTATAATAGTTTTTTTTACATTATTGATATCAATAATTCGTCCGTTAATTCCAAAATCTCTGATGTTTAAGAGTAAAAATAAAAGTATTCAAAGAGGAAAAAAGATTGGTTCTTTAATTGGAACTATAACCGGAATTTTTATTTGTTATTACATTGTAGTCAAAGGATATGTTGATATACTTATCGACTCATTATTAGGTCTGTTTTAATTTGAAACATTGAAAAAAAAATTTCATGCCTAATAATCAATTAAATGTATTCGGAAAAGAATTAGAATTATGTTGTAGTAGTCCTGTTACTGGAGCATATAGGGATGGTTATTGTAATACTGGAACCAATGATCTTGGCACACATACGGTGTGTGCAATTGTTACCGATAAATTTCTACAATTTTCAAAAAGCAAAGGAAATGATTTAACAACACCTAACCCATTTTACAATTTTAAAGGATTAAAGCAAGGTGATAAATGGTGCTTATGTGTATCAAGATGGTTGGAAGCTTTTGAAGCAGGATGCGCTCCTGACGTACTGTTAGAGGCTACAAACATTAAGACCTTAGACTATGTAAACTTCGAAAGCTTATTGGAACACAAAGCTTGATTAGAACATTACAGAGATATATTTCGAATAATTATTTATCTGGATATTTTACTTTGGAAAATCCATTCCTCACTTCAATTGGATTTTTAACAGTTAAAGTTATCCCCTGTTTTTTTGAAAAATTAGTGGTAATGTCAAATATTTTATTTGTGTTATGTTGATAATTATCAATTAACCTAAAAAGAAGCCTATCCTTGACGTCAATTATCCAAAATACTTTTTTTGTTTTTTTAAAACCTTTTAGATTATAGACTTCCAATACTTTTGCGTGAAACTTAATTTTCTCCCATTTGAATGATTTTTTTAAAAATGGAAATATGTAAGATCTCCATGTAATTCCTTTCTCATTTATAACTACAATATTATAAGAAATTGCAAATACTAATATTAACACAGGAGCTAAATAAAAAAGGTTATTTTTAAGAAATTCTAAAATATTTATTTCTTCACCATCTAAGAATAAATAAGTATATATTATAAATATTGCATTTAAAATTGTAAACGAAGGAACAAGTTTAGAACTAAATTCAAAAAACCTTAGTTCAAGCATTCAATTTTTATTTTGGAAGTAAATTTTTAGTAAAACAGGTGCAAAAACTATTATTATAATTATTAAATCTGCAAATAAATTGAACCAGAAATTTGAAAAATCCGGCAAAAAAATATTTCTTAAATCGGTAAAAAAAATCAAAGCAAGTGTTAATGTTAGCCAGTTACCATTTTTAATAAGAAATTTACTCATATCATAAATTTAAAAATTTTATTTATGAAAATTATTAATTATGATTTAAAAAAAATATATTTTAAGTTCATATTACGATGAAAAATAATATAAAAAACATGTTTGATTCTATTTGTAATGAATATGACTTTATTAATGACATTATTACATTTCGCATGCATAGAATTTGGAAAAATGACATAAAAAAATTAGTCCATGTTTTAAAGCCAAAAAAAATATTAGATGTTGCAACAGGAACTGCAGATATTGCAATCGCACTCAACGATGTTAATGATTGTAAAATAATTGGCATTGATATTTCATCTAAAATGTTAGAGGTGGGTAACAAAAAATTAAAAAATCTAAATAGTAATCATAACACAATATTAGAGCTAGGTAATGCAGAAAAATTAAAATATGTTGATAATTTTTTTGATGTAATCACAATTGGTTATGGAGTAAGAAATTTTATAAACCTAAAAAAATCATTAGATGAGATATATAGAGTATTAAAGTTCGATGGAAGCTTAATAATATTAGAAACATCTACCCCATCTAATTATATCTTTAAGTCAATATATTTAATTTATACAAAATTTTATGTACGATTAATTGGATGGATTTTTTCAAAAAACTTTTTTGCATACTCCTACTTACAGCATTCAGCATCTAAATTTCCGTGTGGTGTTGATTTTATAAATATTTTGAAAAGTTCTGGATTTAAAGCTATTTCTAGTAATGTCAAGTTTTTTGGCGCATCGACTATTTACATTGCAAAAAAATAATTAAAAATTAATTTGTTTTTTCAGGCGGAAATTCTTTTTCCCATCTAACTAATGTAGGTCTAATTAAAATAAATACAATCAATGGTACAGACATGAAAATCCATTGTTCAAATGTTATTAGGCCTAAAAACCAGCCAATTAAGCCTAAATCTACTACTGCGATACAATACGAAAGTTGATGTCCAAGTTGTCTAATAATTTTTTTCATCATTTTTTGTTTGTTGTTAGTTTAATAAAAATACTTTTTATTCCATTTCTCCACCTATACAAATAGATAATAAAAATTATAACAATGTTTGAAACGAAAATATAAGGATTTGACCAAGGGATTCCATCAAATCTGTAGTCAGAAACTGGCCAAAGTATTGGTGTTGGAAAAAATTCTATGCTATGTGTAAAAAAATCAACAATTATATGCATTGGCCATGCCAACATTGGCCAAGCAAATTCTTTTTTAATGAAATAAGCTATTGTAATAAAAAATGAGGCTGTAATCATACTATGTGAGATGTTGTACAATTCGTACACCCAAACAGGTAGTTCCGCTTTGGTAGGTTTTCCAAAATCACTTTCGCTGAAAAATATTAGAAATAAAAAATATATACCAAAGGAAAATATGTCTGGAACAACCCCAAAAAAAAATGATGACCACTTATATTTTCTGTAACCAAACAAACCTTTTCCATATAGGGCATGGCTAAGAGTATCCATAATATTTTAATTTAAGCTGTTATTATAATTGATTGAATCTAATTTAAGATTTAATTTTTTTTGTTCATTCGTATAATTAAAAAATTTAATTTTTTAATCAAATGATAAATAAAATAGTTAAGATTGTCTTTATTTTTAGCATGTTATCATCAAACGGACAAACCTTAGACATCGTATTTCCAGAAAAAGAAATCGGAGTTGATAATTGGAATATTGTAAATGATGGAGTTATGGGTGGAATCTCTACCTCCACTCTGTCAATAAATAATGATAGTAACTTAATATTTAAAGGATATCTGTCATTAGAAAACAATGGCGGATTTGCCTCGTCTCGAATGAGTATTAAAAAAAATATCCTTGATAATGTCAAATCATTTAAAATTAAATTTAAAGGTGATGGCAACACATATAAATTAAGACTTAGACAGGATAACAAACGAGTTTCCTACTCATGTGATTTTAAAAGCGTCAAAAACAAATGGACTGAGCTTGACATACCAATAAAAGATTTTAAAGCAACTTGGCGAGGATATTCATACCCGAACTACTCATCAATTGAAACTGATAAAATCAATTCAATAGGCTTGCAGATTTCTGATAAGCAAGAAGGAAATTTTACACTTGAAATTAAGTATATTAAAGCTAGCTTTTGATTTTAAAGTTCCTCAAAAATTCCCTTTTAAGCACCTAGAGAAAAACGGAAATTCGTCTGTAACCATATAATAATATATTCCATTTGGAAATTCTGGCGTTACTCCTACCCTTCCATTGCACTCGTCAAGATCACCATATCCTTCGATATATTCATAGTCTTGTGTAAAAGCTCCCAAAGGTATTGGTATGTTTAAATTTGAAGTGCCTTGACCAGGCCCCCCAACCAATGTAGTTAGTGTTGATGGTCGATTTTCATCTGGGGTATCTTTTAGCTTATAGCTTGGTTTTACAGCAACTATAGAACTGTTTGTGTCGTTGGGATTGCTATAGGCATATCGGGCATAAACAGGAAAACCATCTGAAGCCCATCCTACCAAAGTCATTCCTTTGTTATCACCCAAAAAATCCATCAATAGCTCTGGCATGCCATGATAATGATAAGCACCGTTTGGTTGGACATGTGCATGATTCATATCGTCTCCGAAGTCAAATGTATCATGCCCTAAAGCTTCAATATTCCAGTTACCTTGTCCTTGAGCCAAACTACACCTTCCATTATCATTACATCTACCAGCAGTAGCTGGATCAAATTTTACACTATTGATAGCATAGGCTATGGCACCGGCAGGTCCCCCAACAGAAGTACCCGACTCTGACACTATTTCAGGGCATAAAGTAAAAGTTTTGTTTACATTTTGGGCAGTAATAGTATTCGGGTTGTTTGCATTAGGAAAGGTTCCAACCTCATGATTAGGAATTCCATTTCCAATTAAAATTCTGTTGGTTTCATTTGAGCTCCAAGAATAAATGCTATATGCATTTACTGATTCATCATCATTATAAATCTCTTCATCAATATTTGTAAGAACATCTGCTGTTGAGTAATCGGTTTCACATATAAGTTCTTGGGGCGTAGTTTGATCTTCTATATTAGAATCTGACTTTGAACAAGAAAGGATTGATATTATTATAAAAATTATAAATAAGTTTATTTTGTTCATTATTGAGAGATTTTGGTTAGTGATACTACTATTAAGTTAAAGATATGTTATTTAATTTTTTTTTTTAATAATCAAAAAAAGAAATTTTGTAAATTGTTGACGAGTATGGATTTATTATCTCTAATATTTCAAATTATTGTAGCTGTATCAGTCTTATACATATGGATATTTAGATATGATAATATTGTCTTAGAATTTAAGCATTATGGATATTCAGATGTTATTAGAAATTTTGTGGGCGCATCCAAAATTTCAATTTCTGTAATTTTAATTCTAGGTATTTGGTATCAGGAATTTGTTATATATGCTTCTTTATTAATGGCTTTCTTTATGTTTTGTGCTCAGTTATCACATTTAAAAGTTAAAAACCCCCTTTTAAAATTTGTACCATCATTTGTTTTTTTATTAATGTCATTATTTATCGCCTCTAATAAGTATGGTTTAATATAGTTCGTGGAAACTACATTCATAATTATAATTTTTTCAGCAATTTCATTTTTTGTTTATGGTCTAAATTCTTTTTTTTCAAAAAGAATGATAAATGAATATGAGCGTTGGGGATTTTCAAAATTTAGAAAGCTAATTTCTTTTCTTCAAATTTTAGGTGCTTGTGGACTTTTGTTGGGTTTTTTTGTAAATTTTATTCTTCA
>PKDV01000092.1 GCA_002862715.1 Flavobacteriaceae bacterium
AGTTAAATTAGTCAATATATATAAATATTAACTTTATATATATATACTTAAAATATTCATTACCATATATTTATACATAAATTATAATTTTTTTGTATACAGATGTAATTTTTTTTACTTAAAGAGTGAAATATTCAATTATGAGTATAGTTTTGTGAACATCATTGTTTTTAAATTTGTGCAATGGATTTTTTGCTGAGTTACAATAATTTTAAATCTAGTGAATTTAAAAATCGTTACTTAAATGTTACATCTCTTAACAAAGTGTATAATTTATTTTCTACAAAAATAATTGGATATTCTGTAAACAAAATACCCATTAAAGCTATTTCAATTGGCAATGGAAATATTAAAATTTTAATTTGGTCACAGATGCATGGGAATGAAACTACATCAACGAAGGCGTTAATAGATTTTATTTATTTTTTAAACAACAATACTTATTTAAATTCATGTTTTACTTTTAAAATAATACCCATTCTTAATCCTGATGGTGCAGAAACTTATTCTAGATTTAATGCAAATAAAATAGATTTAAATCGAGACGCAAAAAAACAATCCCAACCGGAATCTAAAGCACTAATCGAGCTATATAATACTTTCAAACCTGATTTTTGCTTTAACTTACACGATCAAAAAACTTTTTATAATATAAATGATTTACCTGCTGTTACGTCATTTTTATCTCCTTCAATAAATAAAGAAAAAACCATAAATAGCATTAGAAAAAAATCCATGGGAGTTATTGGGTACATTTACAAGAATTTACAAAATCATATTCCTGGCAAAATTGGATTGTACAATGACGATTTTAATTTAAATTGTTTTGGTGATTATCTACAATTTTTGGGAACCCCAACGATTTTATTTGAAACTGGTCAAGATAAAAACAGCTACTCAAGAGAAAAATCCAGAAAATGGATTTCATTTTCATTATACTTATCAAGTATATGTATTTCAAATAATTGTTATGATTTTGAATCCTATAAACAGATTCCAGTTCAAAGTAACCTCTATTGCGATTTATTATTGCGAAATATTAAAATTAATGAATTATTACAGGATATTATTATTGAATATAAAGAAGTTTTACTTAACAATACAGTGATTTTTGTTCCAATAATTAAAAATATTGGATTTTTTGACAAAATTTTTGCACATAAATCAATAATTCTTGATAAAAATATGAAGAATATAAAATTTAAAATATCAATTGGTGATGATGCAACAAAACTTCTCAAATACTTTAAAATTTATATAAATTTATAATTATATTAATCTTTTTTTAACAAAAAAATAAATTTATTTACGTTTCTTTGTAAAAAATTAATAATGGCAAAAATTAAATTAGACAACCTAGATCATCAAATTCTTGATATACTTATTGATAATACAAGAACTCCTTTTACCGACATTGCTAAAAGACTTCTGATTTCAGCAGGTACTGTGCACGTTAGAGTTAAAAAAATGGAAGAAGCTGGATTAATTAAAGGTTCATCTTTAACACTTGATTATAATAAAATGGGGTATTCCTTTATAGCTTATGTTGGGATTTATTTAGAAAAAACTCATCAAACAAAATATGTTCTAGAACGCCTTAAGGAAATACCATACGTCACAGTTGCTCACATTACAACAGGAAAATTCAATATCTATTGTAAAGTAAGAGCAAAAACAACTGAACATGCAAAAGAGATAATATTCAAAATTGATGATATTGACGGCATTTTGAGAACAGAAACTATGATTTCATTAGAAGAAAGCATCAACGACAAAAAAAGATTGATGCATACTATATTTAATGATCTTTAAAACAAGCTGTGTTACCAAAAAAACTTGAACGTTTTAACGACAATGTATTAACTAAGTTTCTTCTTTACGATAGTATTTTTTCTTCTTTACCATACTCTAAAATAAAAAATACATCTAATCTCCTACCTCTTTTTTCTGAACATTGTAAAGAATGCTTTAACAAAAATCTAAATCCTGAAGTCATAGTTGAAACTTTTTTTGATAAGTTTTACCCAAATTCTACATTTAAAGAAAAGGTTGATTTAATGTTTAGATTTATTCAATTCATTGAAAGAAGAGTTGTTTTATTTGATGCTGTTGAAGAGTCTGCATTTAATTATGTTAATAACATGAGTGGAGTTGGAACATTGAGAAATTTAAAGGAACAATGCGAATCAAAACAAATAAAATCTGACCTTAAAAAGGTTCTAAATGAAATTAAAATTAAGCCAGTTTTAACAGCTCATCCAACTCAATTCTATCCTGGCTCTGTTCTTGGAATTATTACAGATTTATGTGAAGCGATTAAAAATAATGAGCTTAATAGAATTAGACTATTATTAGAACAACTTGGAAGAACACCTTTTTTTAAGAAAAAAAAACCAACCCCTTTGGATGAAGCACGAAGTTTAATATGGTATTTGTCAAATGTTTTTTATTATTCTATTGGTGATATTCAGTCTTACATTCAAAGACAAATTTTTCAAGAAGAAAGTCTAACAAATAATATTATATCGCTGGGCTTTTGGCCAGGTGGAGATCGTGATGGAAATCCATATGTAACTACTCAAATTACTTTAAAAACAGCTCAATTACTAAGGAATAGCATAATTAGAAACTACTACAGAGACATAAGAAAGCTAAGAAGAAGACTTACATTTCGTGGAATTGAGGAAAAAATTATAGATATAGAATCCAAACTCTATGAGAGTATTTTGAGCAATTCGAAAACCCCACCTAAAATAACGTTAAATAATCTGAAAACATCATTGAATTCTATTTTAAAAACAGTTCAAAATGATTACGGAGGGCTTTTTTCCGATGATATTAAGAAATTAATATTAAAAGTTAATTTGTTTGGCTACCATTTTGCTAGTCTAGACATCAGGCAAGACTCAAGGGTACATCACGATGTATTTTCTAAGATTTTAAAATTTGTTTTAAAAAATAATTTATCAAAATCAGATTTTAACTACTACAATGAAACTGAAGATAAAAAAATTGATTTTTTAACAGGTCTCGAGGGTGATATTATGCCTGAAGAATTTGAGGACGATAATGTAGTGAAAACCTTGAATTCTATTAGAGCTATTAAACAAATCCAAGAAAATAATGGTGAAATAGGTTGTAATAGATATATAATTAGTAATAATCAAACAGCAATAAATATTTTTGAGGTTTATGCTATGATTAAATTAAGCGGTTTTGAATTACCAAAAATTGATATTGTACCACTATTTGAAACTATCCCAGATTTAGAAATAGCAGAAAGCGTTATGGAAAAAGTTTACTCCAATAGTTTTTACAGAAAACATTTAAAAACTAGAGGAAATAAACAAATTATAATGTTAGGTTTTTCTGATGGAACCAAAGACGGTGGATATTTGACCGCCAACTGGAGTATTTATAAAGCCAAAGAAAAACTTACTAAAATTTCTCGTAAATACAACATTGACATATCATTTTTTGATGGCAGAGGTGGACCACCCGCAAGAGGTGGGGGCAACACGAACCAGTTCTACTCATCATTAGGCAAACAAATTCAAGCTGATGAAATTCAGCTCACAGTACAGGGTCAAACGATAAGTTCAAATTTTGGAACTTTACAGTCTTGCAGATATAATTTAGAACAACTGCTTAGCGCTAGTGTAAACAACAAACTATTCGACTCAAATAGTCATTTTATAGATGATGAAGATAGAGAAACTTTTAATGTAATTTCAAAAATCAGTCACCAAGCATATAATGATTTTAAATCTCACCCTAAGTTTTTACCATACCTCGAAAATATGAGTACTTTGAAATTTTATGCGAAAACAAATATTGGAAGTAGACCTTCAAAGAGAAAATCTTCTGAATCATTTGATTTTGCATCTCTTCGCGCAATTCCTTTTGTAGGAAGCTGGAGTCAATTAAAACAAAATGTTCCAGGTTTCTATGGAGTTGGTTATGCGCTTGAAAAACTTAACATAGATGGAAAATTCGAAAAGGCTGAAAGGCTTTACAATAATAATTTGTTTTTTAGGACACTTATTTCAAACTCTATGATGAGCTTAGAAAAATCGTTTTTTAAATTAACAGATTACATGAAAAATGATGAAGAGTACGGTGGATTTTGGAATTTGATTTATAATGAATATTTACGTACAAAAAAATATGTTTTGAAATTGACTAAACTTAATAATTTAATGGATGATCAACCTACAGGTAAAGCTTCAATTAAAATTAGAGAAGAAATTGTATTACCCTTACTCACTATCCAACAATACGCTCTAATAAAACTTCAAAAAAATAGCATAGTTGGCAATAAGCAAAAAGAAATTTTTGAAAAAATTGTTACTAGATCTCTATTTGGTAATATTAATGCTTCTAGAAATTCAGCTTAGGAATCATAATATTCAAATGACTTTAAAACAGATTTTTCACTGACATTTACGTCCCATATCGAATTCCCAATTTTTGTAAGCAAGACAAAATTCAAATTATTGTCAAGGTTTTTTTTATCATGTTTTACAATATTTAATATTTCATTGATTGATTTTTTATCAAATTCTATTTTTGGAAATATATTACTGAATGTTTTTTTTATGAGTAAAGCATCTGTTTCATTAAAACCGCAATACTTTGTAGATAAAAATGATTCTAAAACCATTCCTATAGAAATTGCTTCACCATGCAATAATGCATTTTTTGGGTCTTTCAACAAAAAGTAAGTTTCAATTGCATGTCCCAATGTATGACCAAAATTTAAAATCTTTCTAAAACCGAATTCATTCATGTCTTTTTTTACAATTTTTGATTTAATTTCTAAGGATTTTTTAATATGATGAGACACATGTTCTCTCTTAATAAAAGAAGAAATTTTGAAGAAATATTTTTCTTCTGCTATTAATCCATGTTTAAGCATTTCTGAGTATCCGCTCTTATATTCTCTTTCATTTAACGTTTTTAAAAAAAAAGCATCTAAAATTGTAAACACAGGTTCTTTAAACACACCCAGTTGATTTTTAATTAAATTAAAATCAATTCCAGTTTTTCCACCTACAGAAGCATCAACCATGCACAAAAGAGAAGTTGGGATATTTATAAAGTCAATCCCACGCTTAAATACAGATGCCGTGAATCCTCCTATATCAGTGACTACACCTCCGCCAAGATTTATCATAAGACTTTTTCTATCAGCACCATTATTTGTCAAAAATTTCCAAATTTCATTACAGGTATCAATATTTTTGTTTTTTTCTCCTTCTTTTATTACAATTAAATTAAAATCAAAATCGACATTTGATTTGAAGTATGGCAGACAGTGATTATTGGTATTTGAATCAACCAAAACAAAAAGTTTGGTGTAATTGCTTTTAAGTATTGATTTGTTTAAAAAAGACCAACCCTCTTCACCAAAATAAATTACACTATTTAAAGTTTTAATATTCATATTATAAAGCGAAATTACTGTATTTAAATTTTATATTTATAATAGGTTTTATATTAAAAATTAGATTGAAAATCAAAGCTGTTAAAAAGTTATATCCAAACAAAACAATTGATGAACTCAAGTCATCTTTATTGTTGTTCTATTTATTGGAGAGTTCTGCTATCGTACTCATTGCTTTACAAATTTGGAAAATTTTAAATTTTTTTAAAATTCCATTAAAACCATTAATTAGTCTAACAGGGTACAACCAGTTCTGTGCTGGAGAAACTATCGAAGAATGCAATCATGTTGCCGAAAAATTAGAAAGATTTGGCGTTTATTCAGTCTTTGACTACACCAATGAAAATTCGTTTTTTGAGCATGATTTTGAAAAAAATCTTGAATCAATTTTAAATACAATTAAATATCAAAAAAAAAATAATAAATTAAATTTTTCAGTTGTAAAACCTTCGTCTATTGGTCATTTTTTGATTTATGAAAAAAAATCTCAAAACGTTTTCTTAAGTGAAAGTGAAAATGAAAAATGGAATAAAATTTTAAAGAGGTTTGATATTCTCGCAAAACATGCAGAAAATTCAAACGTGGTTTTGATGATTGACTCGGAGGAAAGTTGGATTCAAAGCGCTATTGATGAAATTATAATCTCATTAATGAAAAAATACAACAACAAAAAAGTTGTAGTTGCAACAACAATACAATTATATTTAAAAAATAGAGATAACTA
>PKDV01000007.1 GCA_002862715.1 Flavobacteriaceae bacterium
ATATGTACCACATCTTAAAATTAAAAATTTTTTACAAGTTTAAAAAGTTCATATTTAGTAAATGATTTTTCAAAAAATACACGTTTTTTTCTATTGTAAATTATAGTTGCTGGTAATGCTCCGCTCCAATCTGGATTTATTTCGTTAATAAAATAATTCTCATTACTATCATTTAATAGTATGACTTCAGATCGAATTTTGTTTTTTTTAATAAAAGGAATTAGTCGTGAATATATGTGATTAGGAAAATCTAAACTTACTAGTAAAACATCAATTTTAGGATTTTTATTTAATTCTTCATAATATGGAATCTCTTTAATGCAAGGAGCACACCAAGTTGCCCAAAAATTTACAATATATGTTTTTTCACCACCTTTATTAATTAAGGGTTTTAATTCGTCATAATTTACTGTTTTAACTTCGGCTGATTGACTAAAAGAAATGTAATTAATTAGAATAAAAAAAAATAAAATCTTTTTAATTTTAGATGTCATATTAAATAAATAGTTTTAACAATTACACTTTAGTATTTGTTAATTTCTTTAACAAAAATGAATAATTATTTCAATATGTATGTTATAATTTTGGAAAATGACCCAAGTTCAATATAACGAAGAAAATATTAGGTCATTAGACTGGAAAGAGCATATCAGAATGCGTCCCGGAATGTATATTGGGAAACTTGGCGATGGCTCATCACCAGATGATGGAATATATATCTTACTAAAAGAAGTTCTTGACAATAGTATAGATGAATTTGTTATGGGCTCTGGTAAAACTATTGAAATATCGATATCTGATGGAAAAGTTGCAGTCAGAGATTATGGAAGGGGTATTCCATTAGGAAAAGTTGTTGATGTAGTTTCAAAAATGAATACCGGTGGAAAATATGACACCAGAGCTTTTAAAAAATCTGTTGGATTAAATGGAGTTGGATGTAAAGCAGTTAATGCCTTATCAAAAACATTTTCTGTTTTTTCTGTAAGAGATGGGATGATGAAAATCGCCGAGTTTGATAAAGGGGTTCTAGTTGATGATATTAAACCTTCTTCAACATCAAAAAGAAAAGGAACTAAAGTCACTTTTGTACCAGATGAAATAATTTTTAAAAATTATAGGTACAGACATGAGTACGTTAGTAAAATGTTAAAGAACTATGTGTATTTAAATCCTGGGCTATCTATTGTTTTTAATGGAGAAAAATTTTATTCAGAAAATGGATTAAGTGACTTAATTAAAGACAATAACAATACAGAAGATTTTTTATATCCAATAATACATTTAAAAGGTAATGATATTGAAGTTGCAATAACACACAGCAAAACTCAGTACAATGAGGAATACTACTCTTTTGTAAATGGACAACATACTACTCAAGGAGGAACTCATCAAAATGCATTTCGTGAGTCAATTGTAAAAACCATAAGAGAGTTTTTTGGGAGGCAATTTGATGCTACCGACATTAGAAAATCTATAATTGCAGCTGTTAGTATAAAAGTAATGGAGCCAGTTTTTGAGTCACAAACCAAAACTAAATTAGGATCAACTGAAATGGGTGAAGGGATGCCAACTGTTAGAGCCTATATCAATGAATTTATTGGAAAACAATTGGATAATTTTCTTCACAAAAATGGGCAACATTCAGAGTTATTGCAAAAGAAAATTTTACAAGCTGAAAAAGAAAGAAAAGAACTCTCTGGTATACGAAAACTTGCTAGAGAAAGAGCAAAAAAAGCAAGTATTCACAATAAAAAATTAAGAGATTGCAGAATTCATCTTGATGATATTAAAAAAGATCGACGTTTAGAATCAACTCTATTTATTACTGAGGGAGATTCGGCAAGTGGGTCAATAACAAAATCTCGAGATGTAAATACTCAGGCAGTTTTTAGTTTAAGAGGTAAACCACTTAATTCCTACGGAATGACAAAAAAGATTGTTTATGAAAACGAGGAATTCAATTTGTTACAAGCAGCATTAAATATTGAAGAGAGTATTGAAAACTTAAGATACAATAATATTGTAATTGCTACTGATGCTGATGTAGACGGAATGCATATCCGACTACTTTTGATAACTTTTTTTCTACAATTTTTTCCTGAGTTAATAAAGGAAGGTCATCTGTACATTTTACAAACACCATTGTTCAGGGTAAGAAACAAAAAGGAAACTATTTATTGCTACTCCGACCTAGAAAAAATAAAGGCAATTGATAAATTGGGTAAGCAAACTGAAATTACAAGATTTAAAGGGCTTGGTGAAATATCTCCCGATGAGTTTAAATATTTTATTGGAGATAATATTAGATTAGATCCTGTAATGCTTGATAAAAATATGACTGTTGAGGAACTATTGTCATTTTATATGGGTAAAAATACTCCTGTGAGGCAAGAATTTATAATAAATAATTTAAAAATTGAAATGGATAAAGTAGAATGATTGAATCCAACGAAATTCCATCAAGTGAGGATAAAATAGTTCGGGTTACGGGAATGTACAAAGACTGGTTTTTAGATTATGCTTCTTATGTAATTCTTGAACGAGCTGTACCTGCAATTGATGACGGTTTTAAGCCTGTTCAACGAAGAATTTTACATTCAATGAAAGATTTGGATGACGGACGATACAACAAAGTTGCAAATATTGTAGGTCATACTATGCAATACCATCCGCATGGAGATGCGTCAATTTCTGATGCAATCGTACAATTGGGTCAAAAAGATCTTCTAATTGATATGCAAGGGAACTGGGGAAATATTTTAACTGGTGACTCAGCAGCTGCATCAAGATACATTGAGGCTAGGTTATCAAAATTTGCATTAGATGTTGTTTTTAGTCCAAAAGTTACAGAATGGCAGCAATCTTATGATGGAAGGAAAAAAGAACCTGTGCATTTGCCAGTAAAGTTTCCAATGTTACTTGCACAAGGTGGCGAAGGAATTGCAGTAGGACTATCTACAAAAATTCTCCCGCATAATTTCATTGAACTTATTGATTGTTCCATTAAACACCTGAGAGGAAAAAAATTTAAAATAATGCCCGATTTTCCAACAGGTGGTATTATGGATGCCACTAATTACAATGATGGCATTAGGGGAGGTAAATTAAGAATTAGAGCTAAAATCAATGTTATTGATAAACATACCCTTAAAATTTCAGAAATCCCTTACTCAACAACAACAAGTTCCTTAATTGATTCTATTTTAAAAGCAAATGATAAAGGAAAAATTAAAATTCGAAAAATTGAGGACAATACTGCCGCAAAAGTTGAAATAATGGTTCACTTGCCGTCTAATGTATCACCTGATAAATCAATTGATGCTTTATACGCATTCACATCATGTGAAACATCTATATCTCCACTGGGTTGTGTTATTGATAATAATAAACCAAATTTTATTGGAGTAAGTGAAATGCTTATACGATCCACTGGATATACACTCGACTTATTGAAAGCAGAACTTTTAGTGAGAAAAAATGAGTTAAATGCCTTGCTTCATACATCAATTTTAGAAAGAATTTTCATTGAAAATAGAATTTATAGACATATTGAAGAACTTGAAAATTGGGAGGAGGTAATCATTGTTATTAAGAGAGGACTTTCTCCGTTTACCGAAGAACTTGTAAAAAAAGAAATCAATGATGACGACATTATTAAGTTAACAGAAATTAAAATTAAAAGAATAACAAAATTCGATATTGAAAAAGAATCAAAAAAAATTGAAAATATTAGAGAGCAATTAAAAAATATTCAAAACAACTTAGATAATCTTATTGAATTTGCAATTAATTATTTCAAAGATTTGAAAAAAAATTACGGAAGTGGTAGAGAGCGTAAAACAGAAATTAAAATTTTCGATGATGTTGATGCAAAAAAAGTTGTAACCAGAAATACAAAACTATACGTAAATAGGGAAGAAGGTTTTATTGGAACTTCCCTCCGCAGAGAAGAATATGTTTGTGATTGTGCAGATATTGATGACATCATAGCATTCACAAGAGAAGGGAAAATGATTGTTACTAAAGTTGATAACAAAGTTTTCATTGGTAAAAATATAATTCATGTCAATGTCTTTAAGAAAAAAGATAAAAGAACTATTTATAATATGATTTATCAAGATGGCAGAGGAGGGACAAGTTATATAAAAAGATTTCCTGTGACTGGGATTACAAGAGATAAAATTTACGATCTCACAAACGGAAATCCTCAGTCTAAAGTTCATTATTTTTCTGCAAACCCTAATGGAGAGGCTGAGATTGTAAAAATTAATTTAAAACAAACAGGCTCGATAAAAAAAATTAGTTGGGATTTAGATTTTGCAGACTTAGATATTAAAAGCAGGGGGGTACGAGGTAATACGGTAACAAAATACATCATCAAAAAAATTGATTTTAAAGAAGAAGGAGTGTCAACACTTAAACCGAGAAATATTTGGTTTGATGACAATGTTAATAGGCTCAATACAGAATCAAGAGGAAGGTTGATTGGTGCATTTAAGGGTGAAGACAGAATTGTTACTGTAACAAAGTCTGGAATTATTAAAACTCAGATACCTGATATGTCACTTCATTTTACAGATGATTTATTATTAATTGATAAATGGATTCCTGATAAACCGTTTTCAACAATATATTACGATATTAAAAATGAGATATATTTTGGAAAAAGATTTGTTATTGAAAAGCCAGACAAACAAGAAGTGTTTATTAATAAAAAAATCAAATCAGAGCTTGTGTGGTTTTGCAACGATTGGAGACCCGTAATTGAGGTTTCATATTACAAATTAAGAGGGAAGAGTACGATTGAACCTCAAAAAATGAATTTTGATGAATTTATAAGTATTAAAGGAATTAATTCAATTGGAAATCAATTTTCAAAAAATAAAATTAAATCTATTGTTACTCTTGAACCATTACCTTATGAACATGATGATAATGTAGAACCAAAAGATTTAGAAGTTGATGCAGATAAAGTAAGTTCTGAAACCATATCAAATAATCAAACTAGTTTAAATCTATAGTTCAGTCACTAATTTTAGTAACTACACCTCTCTGTTTGTTGGAAATATCTCCCACAAGATTGTATTCAAAAGTATATGAATTTGCAGATGTAGAAATAATTTTTATTTGAATGGCCTTTGAATCTTGAAAATTGACTGGATTCTTTTTCTTTACGATACATTCACACTCACTTATCCACTTAACTGAGGATGTGTCAGGGATTTTTGAAAAGTAATCAATTTCGATATCATCAACTCGTGTAAAATTTGTTGTGATTGTGTCTCCAAGAACAACTGTCTGAAAGGAAAAGTTTCCGTAATGAAATTTTTTACAATCTCTTTCAGGAGTAAAGCAAGAAATAATAAATATTGTAATAAAAAAATAAATATAATTTTTACTCATAATAAAATATATGTCAAATTAATTATTATATATTTTGAATTTACCATCGCTGTAAAAAATAATAATTTTTTCAACATTAGGAGATTTTACCAAATCAGGTTTAGTTGATAAATCATTGGTTGAATATAAGGCATCACTACTAAATTCACCAAAAGATTTTTTATTAGGAATTGTCTTACCAAATAATAACCAATCGGAAGATAAATACGGAAATGAATTTATTATTTTAATAACTAAATCTAAGCTGGGCTTATTTCTGCCAGAAATTATGTGAGAAATTGATGATCGTTGAACACCAATTTTACTTGCAAAAGTTGATGAATTAAGCTCATTATCTTTAATAATTTTTTTTATTCTATCAGAAATACTCATGTATACAAATGTAAATATATTATAATATAAAATGAAATTTATTTATATAAATAGAGTTAAATTAGTCAATATATATAAATATTGACTTTATATATATATACTTAAAATATTCATTACCAT
>PKDV01000077.1 GCA_002862715.1 Flavobacteriaceae bacterium
TTACCCAGTAAAATTAATAAAAAAGAACCTGATAAACCTGGAAGTGTCATCCCAACAATGCTTACTACCCCACACACAAAAACAAAAATAAAATTTGTGTTTTCATTTGAGGGAGATAATATACTTAATATGATTCCAACACCAAGCCCCATCATAGCAAAAAATATATTTTTTTTGTTCCATTTTTTATAGTCTCTTAATAATATAAAAGCAGAAGCAAGCACTAATCCAAAAAACATTGACCAAACCTGCATTGGGAATTTCAAAAGAGCAAAATTCAAAAAAATAGACAGAGTAAAGTAACTGACAATTACCCCTAAAAGAAGAGTGAATAGAAAGTTACCATTAATGTAAAACCAGAAAGATTTATATCTACCTTTCAATAATAATATTATTGCTCTTAAGTTTAGACGTTGAAATGAGAATAATAACTCTTCATAAAATCCAGTAACAATCGCGATAATTCCACCTGAGACTCCTGGGATTTTATTAGCGAGCCCCATTCCAACGCCTTTTAAAAATAAAAGAACATAATCTTTATTTTCTCTTTTTGACTTCAATAACTTCAGGATTAATTTTATTAATAATGAGTACAGTTGAACATCCAAATAAAAAAACAATTATAGTTAAATAAAAATCCGAATTTAAATCACCCACATCAGGTAAATATGGCTTAAAGAATTCATAATTCATGTTAGAATTTTCTAAGTTGTAATTGATTTTTTGCTGCCATGGCCAAACTTTGTATAAAGAACCTAAAAGAAATCCAACTATTAATGATAAGATTGTATTAGTTCTTTTTTTGAACATTTTTGTAATTATTTTAGAAAATATTTTAATACCTACAATTGCACCCAACCCTAAAGATGATAAAATCTTCAATGAGCTTGGTTCTAATAATCTCAACTTTTCAACAGATTCTATAGCATTTGAATAAACACCTAATAAAATAAGGATGAAAGCACCAGAAATTCCAGGTAAAATCATTGCAATTGATGCAATAACTCCGCAAAAAAAAATATACAGTAAATTTTCAGAACCTTCACTTGGACTCAATAAACTAATTATGATTGCAAAAAATAAACCTATTGAAAAAGCAAATAGATTCCATTCTTTAATTAATTTTTTTATCAAAAAAGTACTGCTAAGTATTAATCCGAAAAAAAATGACCATATAAAGATTTTATTGATTTTCATTAAGTCATTAATTATTCCGCTAATTAGAAAAATTCCTGTTAAAATCCCCATCAATAGAACAACTATGAAGTATCCGTCCAATTTTTTCCATTCTCCATAAAAATTACTACCGAAAAGTTTTTTTATTGACATAAAATTAATGTTGTTGATTGCAGATAATAATCTTTCATAAATTCCTAAGATTAATGCCATTGTTCCACCAGAAACTCCTGGAACGACATCGGCAGAGCCCATAGCCAATCCCTTTAAAAATATAATTATGTGATTTTTAAAATTTTTTATCACACAACAAATCTAAAGAATCAATTTATTAAGTTAAAATTGTAAAGTTTTTTTTACTAGTGAGTTTGTTATTGATGAAGGAAATACTTCATAAAAAACTTCAATTTCAGAGGGAGAAATAGAATATGCATTTTTTAAAAAAAATGATGCTTCATCATTATTTGAAATCATCATATAAAAACCAGCTAGAAAGTACTGAAATTTACTATTGTTTGGATATTTTGAAATTAGTTCACTAAGAACTTCAATTCCCTTACTAAAATCTTTAAGTTTTAACAATACTTCAACCCATTCAAGGCAAATTTTAATATCATAATTGTTATTGTAGTAAAGTTTACTGTAGCCCATACAAGATTCTTCTAATAGCCCCATTTCTTTATGAGCTTTAGAGTATATTTTCAAAAAAAAATAATTAGAATCATCAATTTTTAATGCTTTATTTATGTAATGTATGGCCTCTCTATAATTTTTCTTTATTAGATAATAGTTACATAATGAAATCCATCCTTTTTCAAGAAGGGGGTCTTCATGTATTGTTTTTTTTAAATACTTTAAACCTAACAAATCATTACCTAAAAGTAAATGGCATTCACCAATTCTATGAAATGCAAAAGAAGTTGGATCGTCAATAGATAAAGTTATTTCGTAGAATGAAATGGCTTCGTTATATCTGCCTAATTTTTCAAGGGTTTTTGCAAGTTCAAAATAAGCACCAACAAATTTTTCATCACAAATAATCGCATAATCAAAGGAAACTAAAGCTTGTTCATACATTCTAATTTCAAAATATTGTCTTCCTATTTGGTGCCATGCTACTTCATTGTATGGATTTTTATTTAAGCATTCATTTAAAAAACTTATTGCTCCTAAATTATCATTCATACTTTCAAAGCAATAGATTATATTGTATAATGAGTGATTGTCTCTATCATCTTTATTTAAGCATTTTATGAAGTATTCTTTTGCCATAAAATATTCTTCTATATACAAGTACTCTAAGGCTATCAAAGAATTAAATTCTGAGTAATTATGACAAAACCTCATACCTTTTTTTAAAATTTCAATAGCATCCTCGTGAAGATTTTTTTTCGATAATATTGCAGCTTTGTGCTGATAAATTATTTCGTTTTCTGGATGAACCACCATTAAATCATCAATTATTAATGCAGCTGATTCATAATGATTTGTTAGAATATAGTGCTCAGCTTTAAGAATCAATAATTCACAGGAATTCGGATGTTGATTCAATCCAAGATCGATAGCCTTCTTTGTTTTTGTAAAGTCAGAAATATCAATGTAATGATTTACAATTTCTTCAAATTCGCATAAATCAAAAAATTTTAACTCCTTGGTTTTTAGCATTGATTCAAACTTACCTATGGAACAATTCTGATTTCTCTGATATTGACTGTGCATTTTTATATTTAATGCAGTAAATCTAAAATACCAGACAATAATTAAGTAGAAATTTAGAAAACAATTGTCAACAAAATAATCAACATTTTATTTTATTTAAACAATTAATAATGATTTTACATGCTTCTCTTACCTGAGATTCACTAATTATTAGTGGTGGAGTAATTCTTACAGCTTTACTCTCAAAAAGTAAAAAAAATAGTATAACTCCATTTTCTAATGCAATTTTAACCAGACTTTGTGCACTTTTTTCAGAATCCATAATTAGTGCCAACATTAGTCCTTTACCATTAATCTTCTTAATTAATGGATGAATTAACATATCACGAAAAATTTTTTCTTTAACTCTTGTATTTTCAATTAGCTTAGATAAAATTATTGTTTGTAATGTTGTTCTACAGGCTGCTGATATTAGGGGATTTCCTCCAAATGTAGTTATATGACCAAGTATAGGTGAAAATTTAAGTTTGCTCATATTTTTTTTACTGGCTACAAAAGCACCTACTGGTAGTCCACCCCCGAGACCTTTTCCAATAACCAAGATATCAGGGATAACATCATGGTATGAAAATGAAAAAAGTTTTCCAGTTCTCCCAATTCCAGGTTGAATTTCATCTAATATTAATAAGGCACCAGTTTTTTCACATTGTTTTTTTACCTCATTTAAATAATTTTTTTTTGGTTCTATAAAGCCGGCTCCACCTTGTATTGACTCCAAAATTACAGCTGCGGTATTTTTCGAAATTTTTTTAATATCATCAAATGAATTGTAAGCGATGTGTTTTGTACCAGGCACAAGTGGTCTATAAGCGCTAATTCTTTCTTCAAAACCCATAACACTCATTGCTCCCATTGTACTTCCGTGGTATGAGTTTTTTGCTGAAATTATCTCAGTTCTCCCAGTAACACGTTTAGCAAGTTTAAGAGCTCCCTCAATCGCTTCGGTTCCAGAGTTGGTTAAATATGTAGTTTGCAATGGTTCTGGTACATTTTCAGAAATCAACTTGCAAAGTAAAACAGTTTCATTTTGAATAAACTCACCATATACCATAACATGTAGATATTTTTTGAGTTGTTTTTTTATTGCTTTTAAAACCTTTTTATTTGAATGACCTAGAGAACATGCGGAGACACCAGCTACTAAATCTAGATATTTCTTATTGTTTATATCATAAATGTAACAGCCCTTAGCTTTTTTTATTTCTAGTCCTAAGGGATTATCAGTTGTTTGTGCTTGATATTTTTTAAAAAATGATTTTGATGAAATCAAATTTTTAAATTTTTTATGGAACAAATTTTTTAAAATCGAATTCATGATAAATTTCATCTTTTGATTTGATTTTTTCATCACCTCTCCAAAAAAATCCAATTAATTTTCTTGAATTTTCGGGGATTTCATCTGGTGGAAATGTAGTGCCATCAGGATCTGTAAAAAAAATCATCTCTGAAATGGATTTTTCCTCAAAAATAATTTTCATTGAACTACATATTGCTTTATCAATACCAGTTAGCTCTAAATTATTATCATCATATAAATAATAAATCATTTCCGTATTTTTAATCAAATCAATTTCTTCCAATCCATTTAATCCAAACTTTCCCTCAAGCCGAATACCTTTTAATTGATTAAAATTTTTCAAATTGAGGCTATCTTGTTCAGCGACAAAGGAGTTATTTAAAATTATTAATGAATCAATTTTTTTATCATTTATTTTAATATGAATCTCATCACCTGTTATTTGACTATTATTAGACCAAAGAACTGGATTTTTAGCAGAAATTTCATTTGGAGTATAATAATCTAAATCGTCCTTCAAAATTAAATTTCGGTAAAGTTTAACTAAGCCTTCATTATTATTAAAAACTATTGAATCTGATTTTGCACTAAAATTATTTTTAAAAATTCTAACATTTTTAAAACCTCTTGTAATTCTATTATCACTTTTTCCTGTGCTAATCAAAGTGTCTGCCCTAATAAATAATGAATCTTTATCAATGAGATTAATAGCAACTGCTTTATGAGTAATCATCACAGAATCAGTGTCTTTAAAAACTTTTCCAAATGTACCAGTGATAATGGAATTGTTTAATGTATCTGTGAGTTTAATATTATCTTTTGCAGAAGCAAAACCAAGTTCTTTGTCAAAGAAAATACTATCACCCAATAATTCTTTAAAATTATATTTAATTGATGCATTTTTCTTAAAAAAGCCTTTCTTTCCTTCAATTTCATACAATCCATTGTCACAATTTATAATATAATCTTCACCAATTATTGTTGTAGGACCCAAGAAAAAACTTTTATTCGAACTAGTGTAAAAATCCATTTTTGAAGATTTAATGTTTAAATCATTTCTTTTAACATTTACATTAGACTCAAATCTATATTTATTTTGTGTAGTATAATAAATTCCTTTATCACTTTGAATTGTTGTTACGCTATCAAACAAAGTTCCTTTTTCTGGATATTCTACAATTTCTAAATTTCGATTATAATATAGCTTTTGAGTTTTTAAAATCATTTTTTTATCATCTAATATTACATTTTTTCGAGCAACAGCAATTTTAGTATTTCCATCATAATCGAGATTATCGCATGTAAGTATTAGACTGTCACCCTGTTTTAAAACAACATTTCCATAAGAATTTAAGTTGTTTTCAATTTGTTGAAAAAAAACCTTATCCGACCAAATTTCTAGTCCATTGTGAAGTAGATGTACTTGTTTTGTATTACTTTTTTTTAAAATTTTATATCCAGGATAATTTTTTTTGTCAATCTCTAGTGAGCCAGCGTATATAATTTCAACTTCTTTATTTTGAGAAAAGGAACTAAAGCATGAAATTAAAAATAATAAATATAAAACAACTAAATTTTTCATTTAATTGAATTATCTAAAAATTGTTTGATTTCTGTCAGGTCCTACAGAAATTATCGCAATTGGCACCCCAACCTTATCCTCAATAAATTTGATGTAATCCAAAAACTCTGG
>PKDV01000033.1 GCA_002862715.1 Flavobacteriaceae bacterium
TAAATAAAGAATTAGAAATCGCTAAATATGCAATTTTTTCTTTAGGGAGCATTTGGAATGATAATAGTTTTGAACAATTATCAAAATTAGAAAATGAGATAAAAGATCCTTCTCTACTTAAATGCATAAAAAATCAAAAATTGATCTCAAATCAATTTCTAATAAATAAATAAACTAGAGAATTATTTTTTTAACTTATCAATGAGATTTATTAAATTACAAGGTTTTGTATTTTGATTAAGTTGATAAGAAATTATATCTTGCCAACCTGTCATAACAGCATCCTTAGATCCTGGCAAAACGAATAAAAACTTACCATTTGCAGACCCCGCAATACACCTACTTTGTAAAGTACTAGTTCCTATCTTTTTAAATGATAAAAATCTAAAAGTCTCCCCAAAACCATCAATCTCTTTATCTAATAAAGGTCTAATAGCTTCAGGAGTAATGTCCCTAGCTGTAATTCCTGTCCCACCTGTAGTAATAATCACATCAATATTTGGATCTGAGATCCAATCGCTCGTATATTTTCTTATTAAATAAATATCATCTTTGCAAATTATCTTATCAACGACATTGTGTCCTGATCTCTCAGCCTCGTGAAGGAGATAATTTCCACTCTCATCATTTTTTGTGTTACGAGTATCAGAAACAGTAAGCAAAGCTATAGAAACCACTTAAAATTAAACCATTAGTTACTAGATCACTATAGATGGAAACTAAAAAATCTAACAAAATTAAGGTGGTTTTATTATCTAGTATCGCTGAAGATCTAGGATGGAATGAAAAATTTCTTACAATTGAAGGGTCTCAAATGAAGGTTTTTTCTGTATGGAATTTAATTAATTCTAATTTACCGCAAGATAATATTATCGTTTCTATTAATCAAGAAATTACAGATATGGATGCGATGATTAATCCGGATGATGAGGTGGCATTTATGCCAATGTTTACCGGTGGATAATTTAAGAATAAAATTTAAAATCCTAGAAGAGACTTTTAATCCTTATAAAGAATTCGAACTTTGGGAAAAGGTAAATAAAAATTCAGCAAACTCATTTTTTATTGGGAGAGTAAGGCCCTTTGATCAATTTGGAAATGATTTAAAGAAACTAGAAATTGTTCATTATAAAGGAATGACCGAAAATTATATTAAAAGATATTTAATGAAAATTTCTGAAAAACAGGATGATTTATGTATTTTTCTCTTGCACAGGATAGGTTTCATTTACCCTAACGAGCCTATTATTTTAATAGCAGTAAGTGCTAATCATAGAGGCATTGCAAATAAATATCTCCAAGAAATACTTGAATTTACAAAATACAAAGTTCCTTTTTGGAAAAAAGAATGGACTTTCAAAGGATCCTCATGGGTAAAAAAGAATACTGACTTAGGGTTTAAATTATAAAAAATTTTTTTTTAAAAGTTGTGCCCATAATAAATTTCCTTTTTGACAAAAATCAATTTCAGAAGGTATTTCTATTAATAAATCTGAATTAGATATTGAACTAATCTTTGATGAGGATTGTTCTTCAGAAATATCGGCAATTAATTCACCTTCTTCATTAACGATAAGTTTTCCTCTAAGCAATTCAGGTCTCCCTTTTCTTCTTTTCAAATCAGAATTCAGCTTAACCTTAATCCTAAGAGGGAATTCAATATTAGTAATTCCTTCAAGTTTCTGAAGTGCGGGCCAAACAAGTTGGATAAAAGTAATAGCTGCTGAAACGGGATTCCCAGGTAATCCAAAATAAGGAATTTTTTTGTTTATCAATCCAAAAGCAAAGGGTTTTCCTGGCTTTAAAAATAGTTTCCAAAATTTAATCTCTCCTATCTCGTTAATAATATCTTTTAAAAAATCTTTTTTACCCACTGATATCCCACCAACTGAAATAACCACATCATTAAATTCAGAAATATTTCTAAGAGAATTTTTAATATTTTGATAATTATCTTTTTCTATATGAATTTCATTAATTTCAAATCCTAGATTTTTTGCAATTGATTTTATCAAAATACTATTACTTTCCCATATTTCTCCTTTCTTTCTTGCAGTTCCTGATTTAATAAGTTCATCTCCAGTAATTAATAAACCTAATTTAGAAATTTTACTTACTTTTATAGTTTTTATCCCACAACTTGCTAATTTACTTAAAATCCCAGGTGTAATCTTTACTCCTTTTTTGATTAATATTTCACCTTTAAATACTTGATCATTTTTTTCTCTAATCCAAGAGTTATTAGATGATGTTTCTTTTTTAAGAATATACTCATTTCCGTTTAAAAATTCTAAAGAAACTTGTTCTTGAGGTATCACAGAAAAACAATTATCTGGCACAAATGAACCTGTGCTAATAGTTACAGCTTCACCTTTTTTAAGAAGATCATTAAATGGCTTTCCGGGAAAAGACTCTCCGACAATTTTCCATTTATTCCCTTTAGTTGATTCTCCTAACGCATATCCATCCATAACTGATGATCTATAACCTGGCATATCTTCCTCAGATAAGATTTCCTCCATAGAAACTTTTCCAAGTGCTTCGTCTAAATTGATCTCTTCCTTATGTAAAATTTCATTATTCACTATTAAAGTATCCATCTCTTCCAAGATTTTTTTAATAGCATCGTTTAAATAAAGACCCTGATTATTGATATCAATTCCCATTATTGTGAGTACTTAACTTCTTTTTAATATTCCATTTTTACCACCTTTTTTTTCTAAAAGGCGAATATTATCAATAGTCATAAAAGGATCTAAAGCTTTGAGCATGTCATATAGAGTGAGAAGACCAATTGAAACTGATGTAAGAGCCTCCATCTCAACACCTGTTTTAGAATGAGATTTACAAAAAGCAATAATTTTAATTGCTTTCATTGATTCACAAATTTCAAAATCAATTGTGATTTTATTCAATGATAAATTATGACAGAGAGGAATAAGTTCTGAGGTTTTTTTTGCACCATTTATTGCAGAAAATCTAGCCGCTGCAAAAATATCACCTTTTTTAATTTTTTCATTTTTTATTTTTTCTAATATTTCTTTGTTTAAATTAATATATCCTTCTGCTAAAGCCTCTCTTTTAGTTTCTACTTTATCTGAAATATCAACTATGTTCATTTCTCCCCTTTCATTAATATGAGTTAAAGATTTATCCATTTCCATTTAGCAATTTATTCAATAATACAAAAAATAAAATTTTTAATAAAGCTAATATCAATTTTTTATACTTAGCATTAATTTATTAATAAAATATCAATTTAATTTTGGTTAACAGTCAATCAAATCATTATTTTAATTTCGAGGATGATTTTATTAAAGACTTAAGATGCATTCCTTTATGTGTAAGAAGGAAACTTGATTTAATTGGAATAAAATTAAAACTTGCTCATTGGCAAGATTTTAATTTAATTGAAAAAAATAAGATAGTAGATTGGCCAGATTCAAAAAAAGATCTCATTGATTTAAAAACTTTTTTAAAAGAAATTACATCTAATTCAAAATATGGAGAAGCAAAAGAAATAGAAATTTCAATTAATCAACCTTGGCAAAATAAAAATAAAGTTCCTGACCAAGTTTTAAAATCGGCACTAGCAAGGGGAATTAATATTTCAGTTGAAAAATGGAGAAATTTAAACGAATTAGATAGATTTGCTTTTTGCAAATTAGTTAGACCAAGTCATGAACACAACAATTTGGATAGAGCATTTGATGAGATTCTGAAATAAGATTATTGCCTAGTTTGGAACAATTATTACTGAGCATGCTTTTAATTCCGGTTGTTTTGATATCGGGCATGACTTTTCATGCATCAAAGAGTTTACTTCACACATATTTTTTTGACTAAAACCCCAATGCATTGGTAAAAAAACTGTACCTGCTTTAATTTTGTCAGTAATCTGTACTTTTGCTTGAACTTCCCCTCTTTTGGATTTAATTTTTACTATTTCATCATTTTTGATTTTTAAAGATAAAGCATCTTTAGAATTAATTTCCAAAAACGGTTCTGGATTCTTTTTTGTAAGTTTTTGAACTTTAGAGGTTCTTGTCATTGTATGCCATTGACTTAGATATCTTCCAATTGTCAAAATTAGTGGGTACTCATCTGAAGGGGGTTCAGCCAACCCTATAGGATCATCAATACAAAAATTTGCTTTGCCAGTCTCAGTTGGGAAATAACCATCTTCATATAATCTTTTTGAAGATGTACTAGGTACGCTGCCTTTAGGATAAGGCCATTGTTGAGGACCATGATTTTTTAATAATTGATATGATAATCCGCTCATATCGCATAATCTTTTTGTAGTCGTTTTTAAAAATTCATCATAAACTTCCGATGAAGATTCATATTCAAATTGTTTGAAATAACCTATTTTCTGTCCTAATTCAGCAAATATTTGCCAATCTGGTTTTGAATTTTTATTCGATTCTCTGAAAGATGGGCAAAGGGTTACTCTTCTTTCTGAATTTGTCATAACACCATCTTTTTCGCTCCATTGAGCTGCGGGCAATACTAGATGAGCATATTTAATTGATTCACTTTGTTCATAAGATTCATTGAGGATAATTAAAGGACATTTTAAAAGTGCTTTTTTTACAAAGTTTAAATTAGGCATGCTAACCAAAGGGTTCGTAGCTGCAATCCACCAAATTTTCACAGATCCTTTTTTTATAGCTTCTATTTGTTCAAATGCAGATAGACCCTGTTTTGCAGATATCTTTCCCTCAGGGAACCCCCATATTTTTTCAATTTCATTCCTATCTATTTTATTTTTTACAAACCTATATCCTGGAAGAAGGTGCGATAGTCCTCCTGCTTCTCTCCCACCCATAGCGTTTGGTTGGCCAGTTAAGGAAAAAGGACCAGAACCTTCTTTGCCTATTTGGCCGGTCATTAGATGAAGATTTATTAGCCCATTTACTGCTGCTGTACCCTCTTGCCTTTGATTCAAACCCATCGACCAAAGACTTAGAACATTTTTGCTTTCTCCCCATAATTTTGCAATATCAATAATTGTTCTCTCGGATATATTGCAAATTTCACTTATTTTTTTTAAATCCCATTTTTGTATATGTTTTACAAAATCAAAATAGCTTTCGGTCGACTTATCAATGAAATTTTGATCAGTTAATTGATTCTTATAAAGATAATTCGCAATCCCAATAAATAAAAATAGATCTGTTCCAGAAGAAATTTGTAAGTAAAAATCTGCTATGGATGAGGTCTCAGTTTCTCTTGGATCAATTACTATTACTTTTAAAGTATCATTTACGTTTCTTTTACGTTTTTTAATTCGATCAAAAAGAACGGGATGACACTCTGCTGTATTTGTTCCTATTAATAAAATTAAAGAGCAATGATCAATATCTTCGTAACAACAAGGTGGTCCGTCAGAACCAAAACTTCTGTTATATCCAGCTACTGCTGAGCTCATACATAGTCTTGAATTAGCATCAAAATTATTTGTACCTATTGCTCCCTTGAGAAGCTTTTGGGCTACGTAATAATCTTCAGTATGAAATTGACCTGAGCCATACATAGCTATTGAATCAGGTCCATAATTTTTTATAGAACTCAAAATATTCTCTTTCAGAATTTCATATGATTTGTCCCAGGAAATTTCTTTAAATTCTTCATTTAAATTTTCCCTATAAAGTGGTTCTTTTAATCTCCC
>PKDV01000041.1 GCA_002862715.1 Flavobacteriaceae bacterium
GTTAAAATTTAAAAATCCCTTTCATAAAAAGGGATTTACAAATATACAATAATCATTTTTCATTAGTTTTACTCTGATGAAACTTATATTGTTTTTTACTTTATTTTTAATGATATCATGTAATAAAGAAAAGGTTGATAGGAACCCATTTTTACAAGAGATATCGTTTGATGAACGAATAAATCTTTCTCTACCAACATTTGATAATCTGAGATATCAAGGGGGTAGTATTTATTGGCAAAATGGGGGAATTAAAGGATTGAATCTTTTTAATCTTTCAGGTACTATTATGGCTTGGGAGGCAAGTTGTCCGAATCACGTCCCCAATCAATGTTCTAGAACATTGATTAATGGTGTTAGTTCAAAATGTCAATGTGATAATTTAGAATACAGTCTAGCAACAGGACAACCACTTACAGAGGAAGCAAAATATGGTTTGCTACTATATCGTGTACAACAAAACGGAAACAATGTTAGAATTTACAACTAAAACTCAAGGGTAACGCCTGCCATAAAATGTCTGCCTGCCTGTGGATAATATCCAACCCCTTCAATTGTATTTACCTGGCCAGACAGGGAATCATTTAAATCATATGTATAAAAATACCCATTTGAAGAGTAAAGCTTGTTAAATAAATTAAAAATATGAAATTTAAAATCCAATTTAAATATGTCTGAATTTTCAAACAATTGATAATTAATTAATAGGTCGCTGGTATTATAACCATCTAATTTTGATGTTTCAGAATCAATATTACCCATGTATTGTTCTCCAACATATTTATTTGAAAAAATAATAGAGCTATTCCCTCTGTTGTAAATTATTCTGCTTGAAAAAATTGTTGATGGTGAATATGAAATATTTGTGTCTCCAAGGTTAATTAAGCTCCCGTTTCTTTGAAAATAAAATGATTTATTAATGTTTTTGCTCAGTGATATATTAGAATTCCATTTTAAGAAATCAAATAAATCCCAATTTTTTTCCAATTCAATACCAAGTCTATAACTATCTCCAGAGTTTGTCCTTATTGGTGAACCCACATCGTCCAACTCCCCAGTTAAAACAAGTTGGTTTTTGTAATTCATGTAAAACAGATTAGAATTAAAATTTATCTTTTTACTTTTTAACCTCCAACCAAGCTCAAAATCATCTAATTCCTCAGGCAATGGAGAACCATTTTCATAATCAGATCTGTTGGGTTCTTTATTTCCCTTGGAATAAGAAAAATATAAATTATTGAAATTATTAAGCTTATATGTTAAACCTGCCTTGGGATTGAAAAAATTGTGAGATTCATTAATATTAATTAAAGATGGGCCTGCTACATATCCATCAGATTTGTAATTGACCCATCTTAATTGAAAATCAACATAAATTTTCCATTTTTCACTAGCATTGGTTTCCCATTTAACGAAAACGTTTTTATCTTTTTTTACACCATCATTTTTATAAAAGTTTTGATTTGGATTTGCCTGGGATACACTTGCCCACTTCAATTTTCCAAAGTGCCTACCATAATATTCACTTAAATAAATTCCAGTAACTATTTTGTGAGTGTTGTTGCTATATAAGTAATTAGCATTTAAAGCATAAAAATCATTATCCAACCATTTTCTAGTTACATTTTCTGTACTTGTAATTGTTATATCATTTAAGATATATGGACTTAAACCTAAGTATTCATATGATGTTACTCCATAAAATAAAATATTTTCATCTGCCCATAGGTCATTAAATTCTTCATAAAATCCTCTTCCATAGGTATAATTTAGACCAAGTGAAAAACTAGATTTTTCATTAAAAAACTTTTCATAATGTAATTGAGTGTGGTCTTGCTTATAATTATCTTCTTGATTTTCATAAAAACCTTCAAAAAGACCATCATTCGAATACATTTCACCAGCAGGATTATACTTTCTATTAGTTTTTAAAGTTTGAGCATCAATTCCATACCATGCATGATATGTTTTTTCATGGCCCGCAAATCTGAGCATCTTTAAATTGAAAATATCAGAAATATAATTAGCCTGAACAAAATATGATTTTAAGTTTGATGAAGCTCTGTCTATATAACCATCTGAAGATATGTAAGACAACCGCCCACTAAATTCAAATCCACTTTCTGAAATTCCAGTTGAAAATTTAAGTGTATTTTTAAATGTTGCAAAAGTTCCAAAACTCGAAGATAAGCTTGAAAATGGATTTTTAGATGGGTTTTCTGTATTAATATTTATACTTGCACCAAAAGCACCAGAACCATTTGTTGATGTTCCAACACCTCTTTGTACTTGTATCTCTTCAACTGAAGACACAAAATCGGGAAGGTTAACCCAATATGTTCCATGAGATTCAGCGTCATTAAATGGAAAACCATTAATAGTTATGTTCACTCTAGATGCATCACTTCCTCTAATACGAATGCCAGTATAACCAACTCCGGCACCTGCATCACTTGTTGTAACAACACTAGGTAAATTTTTAAGAACCATTGGTAAGTCCTTTCCAATATTTTCTATTTCAATCTGTTTTTTCTCAACATTATTAAAAGAAATCGGAGTGTTAATATCTGCACGAATTGCACTTATTGTTACATTTTCAAGTTTTACAAGATTTTGTGTGGTAGAATCTGCTGGTTTGTCTGGTTGTTGAGCAAACAATAATACAGAAAAAAGTAATGAAAATACTCTCATATAAAACAATTTGTGGGGGTGCTTGTAAGAATTCAGTTTCCCTTAGCAACATTACTTGCCCAGGTTCATTGGGTATAATCTCAGCCGGTTGGCACCCCTTATTTACACAAATATATGTCAAAGATTTTCTATATGCAATATTGCATCATTTAATCTTTTTTGAATGTTCCCTGAGAGTGTGCAAAATGATATATTCATAGCTGTAAGCTTATCTTCAAAACAACGAAACATTTTTTTTCTTTCGTTTGGTTTATCTCTAACAAGATCCTTTACCCATGGAATGTCAATATCAGTAAGTAAATACAAGTCATATTTATTTTTTTTATTTGCAGTTAAAATTCTATCATCACATTTGTTAAAATACACTTCTGAATATACTTGGGTTGATACTAAATTAGTGTCACAAAAAATATATTTGTTAGCAAGCTTTATTAATTTATTTTCCTGCTTGATTTGTTCGATTGCAATAGTATATAAATCATCGTAAGAGCAAATTTCACCAGTTTGAACCATTTTTTTTTCAAGATATTCCCTTGCGAATTCAGGAACCCAACTTGTTTGAAAATGATAAGCTAACTTTTTTGCAAGAGTAGTTTTTCCAGTAGATTCTGGGCCAAATAATACTATTCTTTTACAGTCTGATCTTTTCTGTTTAAGATTTTCATCCATACATTATATCCATAAATTGCAATAAATGTAAACACAAAGTACTGAAAACTTGTGAAAGTTAAACCTTTATAAAAATATAATGGAACTGAAATTATATCTCCAATAATCCAAAAAATCCAACTTTCTATTTTTCTATTTGCCATTGTCCACATCGCAACAAAAAATATTGCTGTGGTTAGTGTATCTACATAAGAAACTAAAGAATCCCATTTATCGGCATATAAATAAACAACAAAAATTAAAATTATCGCGAAAACAAAAATAATTGAAGATATCTTAAAATCTCTGGAACTGCATTTTGTTATTGGAGTAAATAAATTGTTTTTTTTTCGTGTCCATACATACCAGCCATAAATACTTACGCAAAAATAATATGCATTTATAATCATATCCCCTAGCAAACCCCATTTATACAACAAATAAACGAAAATAGCAGTGTTTATCATCCCTGAGGGATATACCAATACACTATTCCTGCTAGCATACCAAACGCTGATAAATCCAAATAATACCGCAGTTATTTCAAAAATAATATCAATTTTTAAGTATTCTGAATATTGAGAAAATAAAAAGTTTAAAAATTCAGTTTCCATAAGAATTTGATTCAATTGCTAAAGCTAGTGAGTAGTTTTTCCAATTATAAACCCAATTTTCAAAAATAAATTCATTTTGCATGAAAGTGAAATTTGAAAAATAAGATTTTGAGTTTTGATGATTAATTTTAATATCCTTTAGACTTAAACCTTTTTTTCCAAATGCTTTATAGGTTGATTCTTTAATACACCAAATATTAGTTAAATTTTTTATGTCATAGTTGTCTATTTGAGTATGGTTAATTATAAATTTTGATGTCAAATTTTTGATTTTTTGCTGTTGGATTTCAATATCTAACCCAACTTTTTTTTTACTTAATGCAACTGCAGAAAATTCTTTAGAATGAGTAATTGATAAGAATTTACCATTTTTTAAATGGGGCTTTCCATTGATATCCTTATAAATATCGTCGGCAAGAATTCCCATTTCTTTTATTATTTTTCTGGAACTTAAAAACCCTTTTCGGTGATCACTTGACCTCATTGAATTGTAAATAAATTTATCTTTTGCTGAGAGTTCTAAATCGTTTTTTAAATCTTCATCACTTTCTGTAATTTTCCATATTATAACCTCTGACTCAAAAGGAAAATTTAATGTTTTGTAAAAAGGCATTGGATATTGTATTTTTACGCGGAAATTGCTTCAAATATACAATTATGGCTACAAAAACTATTCCTTATGTACCTTATAAAATAAAAGACATCTCATTAGCAAAATGGGGTGAAAAAGAAATTGAACTGGCTGAGGCTGAAATGCCTGGTTTGTTATCTCTAGTGGATGAAATGAGTACTGAAAAACCGTTAAAAGGAGCTAGGATAGCAGGATGTTTACACATGACAATCCAGACAGCTGTTTTAATAAAATCATTAGTGAAATTAGGAGCCAATGTTACATGGAGCTCTTGTAATATATTTTCTACACAAGATCATGCAGCAGCTGCGATTGCAAAAATGGGAGTTCCAATTTATGCATGGAAAGGAATGAATGAAAAAGAGTTTGATTGGTGCATTGAGCAAACCCTTTTCTTTGGTGAAGAAAGAAAACCTCTGAACATGATTCTAGATGATGGGGGAGATTTAACTAACATGGTTTTTGACAGGTTTCCTGAGCTGGTTTCTGGAATAAAAGGCCTATCTGAAGAAACAACTACTGGGGTTTTAAGACTATATGAAAGGCTTAAAAAA
>PKDV01000036.1 GCA_002862715.1 Flavobacteriaceae bacterium
AAATGAATACAAAAAAAATAATTTTTTTCATACTGTTGTTTTAAAATATTTTCTTACATCAACATCATTAATTTCATTTTCACATAATATATGTAGTCTCTCAATAAAATTATTAAGTTGTCTTACATTTCCACTCCAATTACACATTGTAAGTGAATTTAACGCTTTTTTTGTAAGATATTTTTTTGGTTTTAAACGATTAATAAAGTATTCGGCTAAAAGTGGTATGTCTTCAGGCCTATCATTTAATCCAGGAACATTAATTTCTATCACACAAAGTCTATGATATAAATCTTCCCTGAATCTTTTGTGTGATATTTCATCTATAATATTTTTGTTAGTAGCCGCCAAAACTCTAACATCAATATTGATATACTTGTTGTCCCCTACCCTTTGAATTTTATGTTCTTCAAGCGCTCGCAAAACCTTGGCTTGAGCTGAAAGCGTCATATCACCAATTTCGTCAAGGAAAAGTGTACCACCATTAGCCTGCTGGAAAGTCCCAGTTCTGTCTTTAATTGCAGAAGTAAATGAACCTTTTACATGACCGAAAAGTTCACTTTCAATTAAATCATTGGGAATGGCCGCACAATTTACTTCAATAAAGGGACCATCAGACCTATCACTCCTACTATGAAGAGCCCTAGCTACTAGCTCTTTTCCACTGCCATTGGGACCCTGAATGAAAACTCTAGCCATGGTTGGCGCGACTTTATCTATCATATTTTGAATATCAACTAAAGCTTTTGATTTACCAATCATTTGATATTTTTTATCTAAAGTTTTTTTGTTAATAGTTCTCGTATGATGTTTTTTATTTAACGCTGATTTTATAGTTTTAAATAAATGGTTTAAATCAGGAGGTTTTGAAATGTAGTCGTACGCTCCAAGTCTCATAGCCTTGACTGCTGTTGGTAAATCTCCATGACCAGAAATCATTACTACAGGCACATCTGGTGAATTTTTTGTACAAAATTCTAAGACATCAATACCATTTTTATTTGGCATCTTTATATCACATAATATAAGTTCAAATTTTTTTTTAATAATTAAATTTATAGCACTTGTGCCATCTGAAGCCTCATAAATATTAAATTTAAACTCATCATATAAAATTTTTTTTAAAACTCTTATTATGCTTTGTTCGTCCTCAACAATTAAAACGTTTTGCATTTTATTTAGATGTGTGTATCACTCTTTGTGGAAATGGAATTTCAATTTCATTTTCTCGAAGAGTTTTTTCTATTGAATATCTTAAATCACTTTTAATTATACCACCTTTAAATGCATTATCAGTAAATACAATTAGTAGAAAATCTAGGCTACTTTCTCCAAATTCAGTAAATAACAACAAAGGTTTTTTAGATTTCAATACATCTGGATGTTTTGATGATATTTCAATCATGAGTTTCTTAAACTTATCTATATCCGTACCGTATGCCACTGAAATTTTAATCCCTTCCCCTGTAATTTTATTGTTTTCTGTCCAGTTAAATAAGGTATTTGTTAAGTATTTGTGATTTGGAATAACTAGAACTTTATTGTCCCTTGTTACAGCTCTAGTGGTTCTTAAAGTTATATTTTCTACTCTTCCAACTTTTCCATCCAATTCAATTATATCTCCAACATGTACTGATTGATCAATCATAATAAAAACCCCCGAAATTATGTCTTGAAAGAAAGTTTGAAGAGCAAAACCAACACCGACTAATAAGGCTGCAGAGGCTGCTAAAAGTGCAGTTAAATTAGCACCAGCATCTTGTAATGCCAGAAGAACAACAGCAATTACTAAAAAATAATTTAAAAAAGAAAATATTGGTTTGAATTTACCTTTATCTTCATCATTTAATTTCCTTGTAGATATTCTTTTTATTAATCTCAACAAAAAAGAAAGTCCAGTAAATATTATAATCCATAGTATTATAGAAGCTATACTTATTTCGGCTTCATTAAATAAATTAATGTTGTATTGAAAGAATGATTTAACTTTTTCCATACATGTAAAAATAGTTATTTAAAAAAAGAAAACCCACCCTCTTGAGAGGATGGGAAAAAATTGCTATGAAAAAGAAAAATAACTATAGATAAATCTATCGTTAAATCAAATATATAACATTATAATTAAATAATTTGATGTTTCTTAAATTAATTTAAGAAAACATGTCTTTTACCTTGTCAAAAAAAGATTTATGTCCAGACTTTGGATCAGGTTCAAAATTCTCATGGTTGAGATTTTTACTAAAAAAAAGTTTTTGTTCTTTATTTAAGTTCTCTGGAGTCCAAACATTTATATGAACCAATAAGTCTCCTTTTCCATAATTGTTTAAGCTTGGAACACCTTTTCCTTTGAGCCTTAAAATTTTTCCAGATTGTATTCCAGAATCTAGTTTTATTCTAAGTGAATTACCAACAACTTCAATTTCTTTATAAGTTCCTAATACTGCTTCAGAAACCGAAATATATAAATCCATGTGTAAGTTATCACCCTCTCTTTTAATTGATGGGTGTTTTTTTTCGGAAATAAGAACTATTAAATCACCAGAAACTCCCTTTCCTGGTGCATCGTTTCCTTTTCCAGATACTTTTAATTGCATTCCCTCCTCAACTCCAGCAGGAATTTTAATAGATATGGTGTCCTCTTGACTTATCAACCCATGCGAATCAGATCCTGAAGGTCTAAACGAAAGCATTTCACCAGATCCATTACATGTTGGACACGTTGAAGCTGATTGCATTCTACCCAATATTGTATTAGTAACTCTCACTACCTGCCCTGAGCCGTTACAAGTTTTACAAGTTGTATAGCTGACACCAGGTGCTTGTTTTTTTCTTTTGACCTTGATTTTTTTATCAACACCATTAATTATTTCATCAATTGAAAGACTAACCTTTACTCTTAAATTAGACCCTTTTACTCTCCTCTGCGAAGATCCAAAACCACCAAAACCGCTGCTTCCACCAAATGCACTTCCAAAAATATCACCAAATTGACTAAATATATCATCCATATTCATTCCACCTCCACCAAATCCCTGGTGGCCTTCAAATGCAGAATGACCAAACCTATCATATTTGGCTCTTTTTTCTTTATCTCCTAGTATTTCATAAGCCTCAGCAGCTTCTTTAAATTTTTTTTCTGCTTCTTTGTCACCAGGATTTTTATCAGGGTGATAGCTAATTGCTTTTTTTCTGTATGCTTTTTTTATATCAGAAGATGACGCTGATTTATCTATACCCAAAACTTCGTAATAATCTTTTTTCATATCAATTTGCTACAACAACTTTTGGGTATCTAATTATTAATTCACCGAGCTTATAACCTGGTGAAATAATATCGACGATTTCACCTTTTGTAAAGTCATCACTTGAAGGAATTTGAGTAACTGCCTCATGTAATTCAGCATCAAAAACATCCTTAGGTTTAACATCCATTACTTCAAGGCCCTGCTGTTTAAAAATGTCAATAAGCTTGTTGTAAATTAGATTAAAACCTGAATTACTTTTATTTTCAACATTAACATCCTTTAAGGCCCTTTCAAAATCGTCAACAACTGGAAGCAATGAACTTAAAACATCCTTCGAAGCAGTAGAAAATAGTTCAATTCTTTCCCTAGCAGTTCTCTTTTTATAATTTTCGAACTCTGCAAATAGCCTTAAAAATTTATTTTTTTCGTCATCAATTTTTGATTTTAAATCGTCAATAATTTTTTGAGAATCAGCTTTTGCAATAGATTTAGCTTTTTTTGATGATGCTTTATTGTTATCTTTTTTTTTGGGCATTTTGGACATTTAAAGTTATTAATCAAAATTACTGCCAATATTTTATAAGTGCCAAATTGACATTTTTGTACTTTTAAATTAGGTCGTCTAATGCCTTCTCAATATTATTAAATTTAAATTTAAAACCCTTTTTAACAAGTTTTTCAGATGAGGCGTTAACTGAGTCATGTAAAATTTCCGACATCTCTCCGAACAATAATTTAGATAAAATTCTTGGTATACATGGCACTAAACTTGGCATCACAAATCTTTTTGAAATTTCCTTAATTAATTCCTTTTGGGTTATTGATTTAGGGGATACAGCATTGTATATTCCAGGATATCTATAGGCAAAAAATAAAATTTCTACTAAATCATCAATATGAATCCATGATTGGATTTGATTACCATTTCCAAACCATGCACCAAGACCATAAAAACAGGAAGCTTTAATTGGCTTTAATGCGCCTCCCTTTTTCGCTAAAACAATTCCAATTCTAATCAAGCTGACATTTATTGCAACATTTTTGGCTTTTTTTGCTTCGTTTTCCCACCCCAGAACTACTTTTCCCGTAAAAGTGTTTGAAAATTCATTACAATTTTCCTTAAAAATCTTATCAAATGAATGCGGATAAATTCCAATTGCAGAAGCGGATATAAAATGGGAAATTTGAATGTTTTTCCTCATCAAAGTATCCACAATAAGTTTAGTAGATTTTACCCTGCTATCCATAATTAGGTTTTTTGTTTTCTTGGTCCATCGCTGATTAATTTTTGCACCACATAAATTAATTATGACATCAATATCATTTAATGCATTTTCGTCAATCATATTTTCAATTGGATTCCAGTAAAAAATTTTTACACCATGTATTTTCAATTTCTCCATTTTGGTGGTTGTCAAAATTGAAATATTAAAACCTTTATTATTAAAATATTTTATTGTTGCTCTACCAATTAGCCCAGTTGCGCCTGTAATTAATAAATTCATAATCTGTAAATGTATGACAGTAATTTTCTTCCCCCCAAGATTTTCTTAATTTTGTTTTTGTATGGATATTAAAATTTTAAAATCTAAACAATCAGCAGTTGAAAAATATAATCTAAATGAAATCACTTTTGGTTCAGTTTTCAGTGATCACATGTTTGTTTGTGATTATGAAAATAATGTATGGACAAATGCAAAAATTATGCCTTATCAGGATATAAAAGTTTCCCCAAGCTCAAGTGTTTTTCACTACGGACAAGCAATTTTTGAGGGAATGAAAGCATTCAAAGATAACAACGGCAGTGT
>PKDV01000070.1 GCA_002862715.1 Flavobacteriaceae bacterium
CCAAATCCAGGCTATCCAACCTATTTATCCGTTAGTAAAATTATTGGTGCAAATATTAATTTTTATGACCTGAGTCCAAAAAACAAATGGCTTCCAGATTTAAATAATTTAATGAAAAAGGATTTATCAAAAGTAAAATTGATGTGGATTAATTATCCGCACATGCCAACAGGAGCTATTTCTGATACTAAGTTTTATAAAAAGATGATTGATTTTGCAAAGGAAAAAAATATACTAATTGTTAATGATAATCCATATGCACATATATTAAATAATAATCCGACAAGTATTTTATCAATTCCAGGAGCTAAAAAATATTGTTTAGAATTACAGTCGTTTAGTAAAGCATACAATATGTCAGGCTGGAGAATTGGTATGGTTTCTGGTCATGAAAAATACATAAAAACTATTTTAAAGATTAAAAGTAACATGGACTCGGGAATGTTTCTTGGTATTCAAAAAGGAGCAATAGCGGCTCTAAAAGAGGGAAAAAAGTGGTTTGCAGATTTAAATAAAAAATATGCTAGAAGAAGAAATTTAATTTACAGTTTGGCTAGAGAATTGGATACAGATTTTGAAAAAAATACTGCTGGTATGTTCGTTTGGGCAAAATTACCTAGTGGAAAAAAAAGTTCTGAGTTGTTTATTGAAAATTTATTGAGCAAGTACGATATATTTGTTGCCCCAGGGATTATTTTTGGGGATAAAGGAGAGGGTTATATTCGCTTTTCTCTATGCATCAGTGAAACTAAAATTAAAGAGGCAATAAAACGGGTTAAAAAATGAAAATTACTCTAATCGGAATTGGATTAATGAATGGATCTCTTTCAAAAGATATTAGAAAAATATATCCAAATTGTTTTATTCAAGGTTTTAGTAGAAATGATTCAACAATCGAGACTGCTATTAAACTTGGCCTAATACAAAAAAAATGTAATATAAATCAGATAAGTGATTCAGATTTTATTTTTATTTCAATACCAGTCGAGGCAATTGAACAAAAATTATCAGAAGTTTTAAATAACATCAGTAAAAAAACATTAGTTATTGATTTCGGTTCTACAAAAAATTCAATTTGTATGTCAGTAAAAAATCACCCAAATAGATCGAATTATCTTGCTGCTCACCCCATAGCTGGAACTGAGCACTCTGGCCCTGAATCTGCAATTGAGGGTTTGTATTCAAATAAAATAATTATTTTTTGTGAGGAAAATTTAACCAATGGTGAATTATTAAAAAAAGCTAATGATTTATTTTCAAAACTCAAAATGAAAATTAGAAAAATGAATCCTGTATTTCATGATAAACAAATTGCGTTTGTATCTCATTTATCTCACATATCCTCATTTATGTTGGGCAAGACTGTTCTAGATATTGAAACTGACGAAAAAAATATTTTTGACTTAGCTGGAAGTGGATTTGAATCTACTGTGAGATTAGCGAAGAGCTCCCCTGAAATGTGGGTGCCTATTTTTTTCAAAAACAAGCATAATATTTTAGATTCTTTGAATCATTACATAAACAACCTAGAAATGTTTAAAGATATGATTGAAAAAGATGATTTTGAAAGACTTAATCAAGAATTAAATCAAATCAACAGAATAAAAAAAATTTTAAATAAATAAAAATGGAAAATTCCCCAAAACTTAAAAAATGGTTAAATGAATTTAAACTTAATCATCCTCTCGTAATTGCGGGTCCATGCAGTGCTGAGACAGAAGTTCAAGTTTTAAAAATTGCTAATGAGCTAAAAAATACTGATGTAACGGCTTTTAGGGCGGGAATCTGGAAACCGAGAACTAGACCTGGAAATTTTGAAGGAGTTGGAGCAATTGGGTTAAAATGGCTTCAGAAAGTAAAGAGTGAAACTGGATTACTTACTTGTACTGAAGTGGCAAATAGGGTACATGTTCGACTTGCATTAGAGCATGATATCGATATATTATGGATTGGTGCTCGTTCTACAGTTAGTCCATTTATTGTGCAAGAAATCGCAGACGCTCTAAAAGGAACTAATAAAATTGTTTTAATAAAAAATCCTGTTAATCCAGATTTGGCTCTATGGTTGGGAGGAATTGAAAGACTGTATTCCTCAGATATTAAAAAATTAGGTGTTATACACAGGGGTTTTTCAACTTACGAACAAACTAAATATAGAAATAACCCAGAATGGCAAATACCTATTGAATTACAAAACAAATTTCCTGACTTACCTCTTATTTGTGACCCTTCACACATAGCTGGCAGAAGAGATATTATTCAAGATTTGTGTCAAACTGCATTAGATTTAAACTTTGACGGTTTAATGGTTGAAACACATGTAGATCCAAATAATGCTTGGAGTGATGCGAAACAACAAATAAAACCTAGCGTTTTAATAAAAATGATGAAAAATCTCAAGATTAGGGAACTTTCAGGTAGAGATGCTAAGTTCAAAAATAAATTATCTACTTACAGAGCTCAGATTGATGTACTAGATGCAAATATTTTAGATAATTTAAGTAAAAGAATGAAAGTTGTAAATAAAATAGGTACAATTAAAAAAAATCATAATGTTTCAGTTTTACAGTCAAAAAGGTGGAATGAAATTTTAGAAAAAATGATTTTAAACGGTGAATCTGTTGGACTAAACGAAGAATTTATTTCGAAAATTTTTAAAGCAATTCATCAAGAATCTATTAATGAACAAGACAAAGTCATAAATAGTTAATGATTTTTTTAGCGTATTTTATCTATTTATAATGACGGGAGTGGTGTTCAAATCGACAGGTAGCTCTTATACTGTTAAAAGTACTTGTGGGAAATTTTATAATTGTAAAATAAAGGGAATTTTTCGAGTATCTGGCATTACAAGTACCAATCCAATTGCAGTTGGGGATATTGTAGATTTTGAATTATTAAATGAAGGTGATTTTGTCACAGGTTTGATATATAAGATACATAACAGAAATAATTATATAGTTAGAAAATCTGTTAATCTTTCTAAGCAGATACATATAATTGCCTCTAATATTGATTGTGCATTTTTAATTGTAACAATTAAAAACCCAAAAACTTTTCTTTCATTTATTGATAGATTTTTAGCAACGTCACAAGCATATGGCGTTGAAACAATTTTATTATTTAACAAGATTGATATATATAATACAAATGAAATTGAATTTGTAAATAATTTAATCGATTTATACTCAAAAGTAGGATATAGGTGTTTAAAAATCTCAGCTTTAAAAGATAAAAATATTCATTTATTGAGAAATTTAATGAAAAATAAAACCTGTTTGGTTTCGGGCCATAGTGGTGTTGGAAAATCAACTTTACTGAATAGCTTGCAGCCTGATTTAAATTTATCAACCTCTGATTTAACAAAGCAACATAATCAAGGCCAACATACAACAACTTTTGCTGAAATGTATGAGCTAGATTTTGGAATAAGAATAATTGATACCCCAGGAATTAAAGGATTTGGTATAGTTAATATGAAAAAAAATGAAATTGGAGATTATTTTCCTGAAATATTTAAAATAAAAATAAATTGTAAGTTTAAAAATTGTACTCACGTTGATGAACCTAAATGTGCAGTAAAAAAAGCAGTATATTCAAAAGAAATTGCAGCTTCAAGATATGAAAATTACTTACAAATGTTTTTAGACTCTGGAGACAATTTTAGGAATAAAATTGTAAAATGAGAGCAGTAATTCAAAGGGTAAATTACGCAAGACTTTTCATAGATGATGAGGTTTATTCTAAAATTAACAAAGGTTTACTGGTTTTAATAGCTGTTGAAAATAATGACAGAATTAATGATATTAAATGGCTAGTTAAGAAAATTTGTGAAATGAGAATTTTTTCAGATTCAAATAAGAAATTAAATTTAAGTGTTAGAGATATCCTTGGAGAAATTATGGTTGTTAGTCAATTCACATTACTTGCAAGTACAAAAAAAGGCAACCGTCCATCCTTTATAAAAGCATTAAAACCGAAAGAAGCAATAAAAGTTTATAATAATTTTATTGCTGAATTAGAAAAAACTTTCATGAAAAAAATTAAGACTGGTTTGTTTGGAAAGGAAATGAAAATTGAACTTGAAAATGATGGACCAGTTACAATTATTATTGATTCAAAAAATAAGGATTTATGAATATTAAAAACGCACAGTTATCAGTTGATAAATGGATAAATAAATATGGAGTTAGATATTTTAATGAACTTACGAATATGGCCCAATTATGTGAGGAAGTTGGAGAAGTTGCAAGAATAATTTCAAGAAGATACGGAGAACAAATAGAAAAAGATAGCGAAAAAAATGCTGATTTAGGAGATGAGCTTGCAGATGTTCTTTTTGTTTTGTTATGTCTTGCTAATCAAACAAATATAAATTTGGAGGACGCTTTCCGCAAAAATTTAAAAAAAAAATCAATCCGTGATAAAATTCGCCACAAAACAAATAATAAATTAAAATAATTTTATTTTGAAAAAGGATATTCCATATTCATTTGTTAATTTATCACATTCAACCAAAAAAATTAATGGAGAGATAACCATTTCTGGCTCAAAAAGTGAATCTAATAGATTATTAATTTTGAGTTATTTATATAAAAATCTAAAAATCAATAATTTATCTACATCCGATGATACACTATCAATGATTAATGGACTAAATAGTGAGGATGATTTGATAGACGTTGGACACGCTGGAACTACAATGCGATTTTTAACATCATTTTTTTCAATATCAAAAAAATCAAAAAAAATTCTCACTGGTTCTCCAAGGATGCTTGAAAGACCTATTAAAATTTTAGTAGACGCACTTATTGAACTTGGTGCAAAAATTGATTATAAAAAAAAACAAGGATACCCACCTTTAATTATAAATGGAAGAAATATTTTGGGGGGTAGTATAGAACTATCCTCTGAAATAAGTAGTCAATATATTTCTTCTCTTTTATTAATTGCACCAAAACTCAAAAATGGTTTAGAATTATTTTT
>PKDV01000110.1 GCA_002862715.1 Flavobacteriaceae bacterium
AAGCAAGCTGAGGAATCATTGTTATGGTGGAATAAACATTTTAAAGATGATTTATATATTGAAATAATGCGTCATAATCTAGAGGATGAAAACCGTATAAATCCAGTTTTAATAAAATTTAGTGCAAAACATAAAATAAAATTGGTAGCGACAAATTCGGTTTTTTATTTAACCAAGGAACAAGCAAATTCACATGATATATTATTGTGTGTTAAGGACGGTGAAAAGCAATCTACACCAATTGGCAGGGGTCGAGGTTTTAGATATGGTTTACCTAATCACGAATATTATTTTAAAACCAAAGAACAGATGATAGAACTTTTTTCTGATATACCTGATGCAATAGCAAACATATCAGAAGTGATAGCGAAAGTTGAAACATTTGATTTAAAAAGGGAAGTTTTACTACCAAATTTTGAGATACCAGAACAATTTCAAACCATTGACGATGATAATAAAATTGGAGAAAATGCTTATTTAAGACATTTGACATATAGAGGTGCCGAAATTCGATATAAAAACATAACAAATGAATTAAAAGAACGTATCGATTTTGAACTAAACGTTATTAAAAAAACTGGATATCCTGGATATTTTTTGATCGTACAAGATTTTATTTCAGCTGCCAGAGAAATGGATGTTTCTGTTGGGCCTGGGAGAGGATCTGTGGCAGGGTCAGTTGTAGCTTATTGCTTAAAAATTACGAATATTGACCCTTTAAGATATGATTTACTTTTTGAAAGATTTTTAAATCCGGATAGAGTTAGTATGCCAGATATTGATATAGATTTTGATGATGAGGGTAGATCTAAAGTAATTCAATACGTGATTGATAAGTATGGTTCTAATCAGGTTGCTCAAATCATCACATATGGAAAGATGGCTGCAAAATCATCAATAAGGGACACCGGAAGGGTTTTAGATTTATCACTCAATGACACAGATCGTGTTGCAAAGCTCGTTCCGAATATGTTGATGCTAAAAAATATTTTTGGTTCTGACGATAAAAAATTAAAAGAAGATTTAAGGTCAGATGAATTTTTGAGAGTATCAAAATTAAAATCAATTGCTTCTGGAGCAGATTTAGAAGCTGAAACATTAAGGCAAGCAAAAGTTTTAGAGGGTTCTCTTAGAAATACAGGCATTCATGCCTGCGGAGTGATAATAACTCCTGGTGATATGACAGAATATGTCCCCGTTGCGACAGCAAAAGACTCAGATCTTTTCGTTACTCAATTTGATAATTCTGTGGTTGAGGATGCGGGGTTGTTAAAAATGGATTTTTTAGGGTTAAAAACTTTGACCCTAATTAAAGATACAGTTAAATTGATTGGATACAGACACGATATTGAGCTTAATCCAGACAATTTTCCTATAAATGATTCTAAAACTTATGAACTGTTTCAAAGAGGTGAAACCGTTGGAATTTTTCAGTACGAAAGTGCTGGAATGCAGAAATATCTTAAAGACTTAAAACCAAATAAATTTGACGATTTAATCGCAATGAATGCATTGTATAGGCCAGGGCCTTTAGAATATATTCCAAGTTTTGTCGACAGAAAAAATGGAAAGGAAAAAATCTCCTATGATTTACCAATTATGGAAAATTATTTGAAACAAACCTATGGGATAACAGTATACCAAGAACAAGTCATGTTATTATCTCAAGAGTTGGCAGGATTTTCAAAAGGTGAGGCAGATGTTTTAAGAAAAGCTATGGGGAAAAAGATTTTCTCTCTTTTGGAGGAATTAAAACCTAAATTTTTAAATGGTGGAGAACAAAATGGTCACCCAAGGGATATATTAGAAAAAATCTGGAAGGATTGGGAAGCGTTTGCTTCCTATGCATTTAATAAATCTCATTCAACTTGTTACGCCTGGATAGCATATCAAACAGCTTATTTGAAGGCTAATTACCCAGCTGAATACATGGCTGCCGTATTGTCAAATAATATGAATGATATTAAGCAGGTTAGCTTTTTCATGGAAGAATGCAGAAGAATGGGAATAGAAGTTTTAGGTCCTGACGTAAATGAATCATTTTATAAATTTACTGTCAATGATAGAGGTTCAATTCGTTTTGGTATGGGAGCAATTAAAGGGATTGGACGTTCTGCAGTACAAACAATTGTAGAAAGCAGAAAAGAAAAACCTTTTTCTTCAATTTTTGATTTAACACAAAGAGTAGACCTTAGAGCGGCTAACAAAAAATCATTTGAAAGTTTGGTCTTGGCTGGTGGTTTTGATTCATTATCAGGTGCTCACAGAGCACAATATTTTCATCACAGAGGTGATGGTGTCACTTTTATTGAAAAAGCTTTAAAGTATGGGGCAAGAATTCAAGAAAATGAAAAGTCATTACAAGTAAGTTTGTTTGAGGCCGATTTTTCTTCCATTGTTTCTACTCCGAATTTTCCAGAATGTGAACCATGGATGAAACTACATGAGCTTAAAAAAGAAAAAGAGGTTGTTGGGATATATCTTTCTGCTCATCCATTAGATGATTTTAGACCTGCAATGAAGCATTTTTGTAATACTAAACTTGGAGTTTTAAATGATTTAGATTTGTTGATTAATAGAGAACTAAATATTGGAGGTATGATTGGCGAGGTTGACCATAGAGTGTCTTCAAATGGAAAGGGGTGGGCTATTTTTTCACTGGAAGATTATGAAGAATCCTTTGAGTTTAGAATATTTGGTGAGGAGTATTTAAAATTTCGTCACTTTTTGAGTGTTGACAATTTTGTTTACATGAAAACATCAGTTAGAGAGGGGTGGTTAAACAATGAAACAGGTAGAAGGGGTGACCCTAGGTTAGTTTTTAAATCTTTTCAACAACTTCAAGACGTACTTACAGTAAATACTAAAAAAATCACACTAAGTATAGATAATAATAGACTTGACGATAAGTTATTAGATTATTTTAAAAAACTATTTAAAAAGTTTAAAGGAAATCATAAGTTGGAAATGAGCTTTTATGATGAAAAAGATGAAATAAGATTGTTAATGCCTAGTAGAAAAATCAAGGTAGATGTGAACGAAAATTTTTTAGATGAGCTGGAAAATTCGTTAATTGATTATAAGCTTAATTGAAAGCATCTGACTCGATTGTTCGTTTTTTTTAATTTTGCAAAGCATTTTTGCATGAAACAAAATTTAAATTATCTACCAATTATGAATTACAAAAGACTTTTTTTTTTAATTTCATTTTTTTCATTTTCAGATGTAAAAAAGTTTTTTTTAAATTTAAAACATAAAATTTACTAAATTTCTAATTTAATAGATTAAAAATTATGATAATGAAAAATTTTTTTTTAATAATTTCTTTTTTTTCTTTCTCTTTAATATTATACCCGCAGTTAGGAACAACTACATCTACAATTGCATCTGATACTTACACTGAAAATAGTTTGGTTTCTGGAGCTGGATCAGGTACAGGTTTTGGAAACTGGCAAATTATAAATGCAGTTTCTGGATATTCTGGATATTACAGCACAGGAGCTACAGCAATTGGTAATTCTTATGGTCTATGGTCTAAAGAATCTAATACTTCTAAGGTCAGAAGACTTTTTAGTGAGAACTTAAAAAAAGGAGATACTTTTTCAATTACTGTTGGTCAAACTTGGAACAATGGAACTATTGGAGTTAATTTGATAGACATCAATGGTAATGAAGTAGTAAGCCTGAGACTTCAAAGTGGAGGGCAGTGGCAACTAAATAACGGGGGAGATTGGTTTAATACAAATCAGATACAAGTTGACAATACTGAAATGACTTACAGTTTTACATATGATGCCAATGTGAGTTCGAATACTTACAGTTATACATTTCATACTGGTGGATCTGGTAGTAATCACAACGCCACTAACGATATTAGTACAATCAGGGGATATGAAGTTTACTCCTACAATCAAGGAAACGAAGCTAATTTCGGATTTAAAAATGTGTCAATTGTAAGCAAGTTTACTATTGATGGCAACCAAACCATAGCTTGCTCAGATTCTCAAGATATTCCTTACTTGACTGTAAAAAGTGGTAGTTCTCTTAACATTAGCAAGGAGGGTTCGGTTAAAGTCAGGGGAAATTTTTCAAATGCAGGTACTGTCAATATTAGCTCCGACAGCAATGAATATGGTTCGTTAATTCTTGAGGGTTCAACTTCAGGCAACATTACTTATAATCGTTATGTAAATACAGTTGGTAGTGGTGAGTGGGATTTGGTAGGTAGCCCAGTTGGCAGCCAGTCTATTTCTGGATTTGTTTCTTCCAACTCTGGCTCTGTTGCTACAAGTGGTTCTACCTATGCCATTGGCACCTACAGCAACGCATCTGGTGGAGGATGGTCTAATTACACCACTTCATCTGGTTCTAATGATGTTGCAAATGCTGGTAATTTCCCAGCTGGAACTGGATATCAGATGGCCTCTGCAAGTGGTGGTACACTTGCTTTTACTGGTACAATTGCAACAAGTGATCAGACAGTTGCTATTTCGGACAACTCCGGTTCAGGTGGTACCAAATGGAATTTGGTAGCCAACCCATTTCCATCTTATTTAAATGGTAATTCCAATGCTGGTACCAATAATTTTTACAGCACCAATTCAGGTGTATTGCATGGGAGCTTTGCTGCTATCTACGGATGGGATGCGGATGGTTCTGGATACACAGCTTATAACAACACATCCAATGCTAAATTCATAGCCCCTGGTCAGGCATTTTTTGTTGCATCTGCCAATGCTAGTGGTTCATCGGTTTCATTTAATGAGAACATGCAGAATGCTTCTCCTTCTTCCTATGATGATT
>PKDV01000042.1 GCA_002862715.1 Flavobacteriaceae bacterium
TAATTTTATTGATCTGCGCTGACTTATTTAACTAAAACTTTTATATTTAGTTGGTTTTCATTTGAAATAAGACGAAAAATATATATACCTTTTGGTTTAATAAAATCTATTGTTTCTTCTATTATCTGAACCTCATCAATTATTTTTCCAGAGATGTCAAATATCATTAAGGTATGAAACTTGTCTGAAGATTTCAGGCTAAAAGAGTTTCTCGTAATTGGATTAGGAAATATTTCGTTCTGATTTAATGTTATTTCATTTAAAGTCGCTGTTGGATTCCATGGCTCTTGTTGATATTCACCCCAAATATAATCTGCTAAATCTGGGTGATCGATAAAAGGATTTCTGTTCTCTTGAGACTGAAAAATAATGTTGTTTCGATAAATTTCAAAATCATCCACTGGGTCTTGTTTATGCCAGTTAAGTAAAGTAGTTCTAACTCCGTGATAAGGCTCGCCGCTTTGAGGGATATCATCAATCATTTCTAAATCAGGTTCACCAGAAATATCCCCCTCATATCTTACGTCCATGTAAAAAATAATTCTCGCTACATCTCCTTTGTCTTCATCTCTTGGTTCAAAAATTCTAAGACTGCTGTTGTACTTATTGTCCCAGGTATTCTCACATCCAGAATTGCAGTCTTCGTAAGTATAGTTTGAACGTGTTGAATTAACCGACCAATTACAGGCTCTTAAATTATGAACGTCTGTTCCGGTTGGTAGAGACGTACCAAAATCTCCTCTAGATCTAGGCCAAACATGTTCTCTATTCCAGCCAGAGCTTTCTTGTGCACCATTAACTGATTCGCCAGTGTACAACAATATTACATTATCAGAGTTCTGAGGATCAATATCTGACTCTCTTAATATGTTCCAAGTGTCCTTAAAAGAAGAAGAATAGGGGAATGGTACATGATCATCTATGATTTCATGTAACGCAGATTTAAGTTCTTGGTCAGACTTACCCTCAGCTAATGAATAATAACCATCAGGTACTTGAGATACAGCAAAGAAACTTACAAGAAAAAAGTTTCCTATTAAGAAAAATCTAAAGCCAAAAAACAAAACTATTTTTTCAAAAATAAAATGTCATCTACAAAATACCCGCCATCAAGTGATGTATTAGTTCCTGAACCAACATATTTAAAACCAATATGAATTGTGCCTTCATATGAAGAAACATCTATAAGTCCAGAATCTTGGAAAGCATACCAGCTATTAGACATATTTGGTATTTGAACACTTAATTTGTTCCATGTGGCAGATAAAACATTTGAACCGTCAAAATCGTTTGAAATAAAAACTTCAAGTGTATTGTTTTGATCGTCATCAAGGTGGTGTTGGGCTAATTTGAAGTTGATAAAACTGTTAGTAGACCCAGTTAAATCAAAACCTGGGGTAACAAGCCATCCAATATTAACATCCTCAAAAGTCCTATAAGCACTAAATTCTGTGTAACCGTTTCCTCTAAAAACTTGTTCTGTCCACAGTTCTGTTCCTTGTTCTGCAAAATTAACCCAACCGGAATAATCAAGATTAGTATTGTCTTGTGAATTATCAAAACCTTCACTTAATACAACTTCAAAATCATCAATATTTAATAAATCACAGTCATCGCCGTTAAGTTCTGCATCTGATGCACTGTTTAGTGATAAAACCAAGTTACTACCGTTATAGGTTTTATTAACAATTCCAGCAACTGTCCCGGTTCCAGACGGTAGTGGTGAATCACTGTATGAAGCAAAAGAACTTGTTTCTAAAATGAAAGATACCTTTCCAAAGCCTTCACATGCTTCCATTGTTCGCTGGGTGTCATATAAATCATAAGGGTCGACAAATGGTTTGCCTTTTTCTGAGTCAATAATACTTACATCATTTACTGAAACATATATCCCTATGTGAGAGCTATTAATAGCACTAAAATTTACGGGCAAGGGTATAATTTCTTCAGTATTTGGTGATCTAAAAAAATGTTCTTGTACATCCAATTCTCTAATAGCATCTACTTCATCTCCATCTTCAGCAATTTGACCACCAACAGAAATTACTCCGTTTCCGGACCTCGACTCTCCAATGAATAACCCTTTTAAGTCGATGTAAACCTCTCGCCCGAAATTAAACATATTATAAGAGTCTACTTGATCTATCATCAGATGAATTGATGAAGTAGGGTTAGTTGATGAGTCTTGAAGAAATAGTTCCTTATAAAAATTTCCACTAGCGTCAGACGAAACTACGTATCCTTTAATTACTAAGTCAGAAGAAAAAGTATTAACAGAGCCTGAAACAAAATAGTCTTTGGCTTGCTTTATACTTATAAGAGACTTGTTTCCGTTTTCAATATCTGATAAAAGTTGATTAAGCTGTACATTTTCCTCATTACCGAGTTCAGATGGGATTTCAAATAAATCTTTCTGTTGACATCCTAAAAAGGAAATAACTAAAGCTAATGTTAGGATTGTTGTTTTTTTCATAATTGTTTTCATAATTTTTAAAATCTAAAATAAGTATTAAGAAAATAGGTAGTTCCCCTGCCGTACCAATATTTTGGACCAAAGCGTCTTCTTTCTGCCTGAACCTCATCACGAAGTTCGCGATAATTAGCATTACGGGATTGTTCAAATCCACCCGTTTTGTATTCTTCACCTAGCAAATTATTGACACTTAAAAATACTCCCACAAAATTAGAGCCAACTCGCCATGATTTGCCCAATATCATATTTACAACAAAGTAAGGGTCAAACTTCTCTTGTTCCAATAAACTTCTTGCCAAATCAACGTCATAATCATTGAAAGGCAGACCATCTCTGTCAATTAAAAAATTTTGTGTTCTATTGATAGGGCTTACATCTAAATAGGTGTTTTCAAAGTAATTTGAAGTCATGCCAAACCACCAATAATTTTCTCTAAATTCAAATCCGAAGGAGTAAGCGTGTTGAGCTCCCGTAGCAATCTTTAAATTCTTCATTTTTGCTTCACCAAAGTCTAAATATCCAAAGTCATCAGAAGTCAAATAAACATTTGGATTGTTACCATAAATGTATTCACCAACTGAAGCCGCCCCTTTTAACTTAAGTGAAGGCAATATTTGACCCTCAATCCCAACTTCTAAGCCTTGGTATTTTTTACTAATTCCTTGCATAATTTCTTGAACGAAGGAAGAATTATCTCCCCCAATTCCCTCAGCAAAAAAGAAAGATATTTCATTGGCGTCATCGATTGAGGTTTGAAAAACACTAAAACGTGCATTAAGCATAGGTGACCTATAAAAATAGTTTAAATCCCCTGATACAATACGCTCATTTTTAAGTTTTAACCCAGCTTGCTCTCCAACAACAAAGTTTGTTTCTCTTGAATTTGAAAAACTATTTCTCAGGCTTGGGGCACGGTTTAAGTTTGAAACATTGCCTTGCAATACATGCCTTCCAGTTATTTTATATGTTAAACCCGCTTTTAAATTTACGCCACTAAATGAGAGTTTTTTGCTCTTTCCGAATGACCCTGGGTATGCTTCATGAAGATAGAGTCCATTTCTTTGATAAGACGTTGATGAAAAACCCGCTCCTAAGTACCCACTAAATTTTGGATAATTAAACCTTGACAAAACAGAGGCTTCACTAGTTGTAGCATCGAACTCATAATTATACCTTATTTTATCACCAATTCTTGAAATTTTATTAGGATTATTTAAATCATATTGGAAACCATCATAGGAGTCTACATTTACATATCCAGAAGAACCAAGCATATCAATTATTTGAGCAAAATTTCTAGAATTAAGAACTCTACGTTGTAATGATGTAAATACTGATATATTGTCATTAATTTGAGTCCTCAACATAGTGTTTGCACTAATTTGTATATCGTCACTTCTGTCCTCATATAAAACATATGCAGATGAAAGACCATTAATATTATTATTAATGTTGGCATCATAAATTCTGTTCCAACTCAATTGACCATTTTTAATAAATTCTTGCTCGCTTCTATACGCGCCTTCATAATCTGGTCCGGAATCTTGGGTTAAAAAGTAACTTGGTAGTTTTTGATAATAAGCACCACTTGGATTTGCTCCGCCAGGATAGTCAAGACGGCTGTTCCCTAGCTCTCCAAACTGTACTCCAATATTTGTTTTAAGCATCATAGATGGCGAAATGTTCCATTTATGATTAAACATAACGATAGGCTCAACCAGCCTTTTAACTCTTGAATTTCGGACTTTGCCATTTTGAGAACCCCAATATTCGTTGTATTTGATTCCTTTTAAATCGTAAACTTCTTGGGTGTTGGGTGAGGATTTTCCTCTTCTATTAGGAGTGGCTATTATTGTGGCATTCAATGCATGATTAGACCATTGCTTTTCAAGGGAAACAAAAAACGATTGAGCATCATAAAATGTTCCGTCTTGAAACCCTGAAGCCCCCCACCTATTTCCCATTGCAATCGCTGCAGACCAACCATTCGGAAGAAGGCCAGTCCCATAACTTGCTAGAGCTCTGTAATTATAGCTTCTATTAGAAGAAGAAATAGTCAGTCTGCCGCCTTTAGAATATTCTGAAGCTCTGGTACTTATGTTTGTCGAACCAAGTATCCCACCAATCGTATAATCGGAAGGAACCATTCCTTGGGTAAGTTCTCTATTTCTTAGAACATCATTTAGTCCGCCCCAATTACTCCATTGTGGTCTTCCATTATACATTTTGTTCATAGGTAAGCCATTAATCATTAC
>PKDV01000029.1 GCA_002862715.1 Flavobacteriaceae bacterium
AATTGTTTTTAAATCGTCTCTTAGACCTACAATTGAAACAATTAATAGTGACGCAATCATAGACGAATAACTTATACTGGAATCAAAAAATTTTGAGTAAAAAAATGTACCTACAATAGTTAAAAAAAGAAAACCAAAGCCTAATATTGATGGTAATGGTTTGTTGTGTAAATCTCGTTCCTTTGTTGGACTGTAAAGATTGTAAGTGATTACAGTTCCTCTAATTACATTAAGGGCTAAATATGAAATTATTGAAGTTGCAATAAGATAAATTCCAAAGAACTCAAGTGTAAACATATTTTAATGTTAAAATTATTGAAACTTAATAATTATTAAAATACTATTATTTTAATAATATCATATTTAATTTTCAAATATAATTAATTAAATTTGAAAAAATTTTCTCTTGAAATTAACTTTTTACTTTGCATTACTATTATTAAATTTTCAATCATTTGATAGAGTTTTAACGTCGTCCGATAGTGAATTTTATTTACTTAAAAACGATTTAATTGAAGTTAGAAATTTTCAAAATGAGGTTTTAGAAAAAATTTCTTTTGATTCTCAATCCAAAGACATGATTGATTTTGATAATGTTAATGATTATAATTTTTTTATTGATAAAGAAAATAAATTTTATATAGTACAGAAATCAGGGGGCCTTGTATTTAAATCAGTAAATAATAAGATTAAAAGAATTGACAAATCTTATGATCACGACATGACAAATTTTTCGGATGTATTTATTAAGAACGATACAATTTTTAAGTTTGGAGGTTATGGTTATTGGGGAGCGCGAAATTTTTTCACTTTTTTTTGTAAAAAAACACTTGAGTGGGAATATTATAAAACCAATCAATCTATTGTTCCTAATGGCATTTTTGATTTTAATTCCAGTTTAATTGATAATCATTATTATATATCTAACGGCAGGTTTGTTGATATAAACAATAGATTGAATGATAAAATAATTAATAAGGAAGTGTGGAAATTTGATTTTTTATCAAAAACTTGGATAAATTTAGGTACATCTAATATTCCTAAATATAATTTATTTCATAATACATCACTTGGCGCAATTATTACTAGTGATTATATTTCAAAGTCAAGTAATTCAAAAGAATTTTACTTTGTCGATTTCAAAAACAATAATAATTCTATATTCAAGAACAGCAGTAATTTAGTTTTTGATAACAATCGTTCATTTATAGCAAATGACACTCTTTATAATATTGAAAATGATCTATTAGTCAAGATTGGTCTTTATAGTATTATCAATCAAAACAATCTTATTGAAAAAAGTCCAATATATTTAAATACTGCCTCTTTATTTCAAGGTTTAACTAGTACGGGATTAATCATTTTATTAGTTCTAGTTTCATTGGTTATATTTCTAAAGTACAAAAGAAATCAAATGCCAATTATCTCAGAATTAGGCCTTAGATACAAGGGGATTAGTTATAGCCTTGATAATAATGAAAAGAAAATTTTGTCTCTAATTATTAATTATGAAGAGGCTTCTTCAAAAGAGATTTATGAGATAATTAAGGATGAAAAGCTAAGTTATCCTCAAAACAATAAAAAGAAAAAGGATATAATAGACAAAATAAACAGTAAAATTTTTAAGATTTTGAACATCAAAAATTTTATTCTATCCAAGAAGTCAACTGAAGATCAAAGAGCTATTGTATATTATACAAACGATGCAAAAAAATTTATAAAAAGTGAAAAATAAATTAGGTGAATTTAAATTTATTTTACTTCTTATTTTTTTAGGACTTTATTCGTTTTCACAAACTGATGTTAAAATAAATCTTTTTACAGCCCCTTTCTTAATACCAAATTTTGCATTTGAAATACCTACATCAAAAAATCAATCTGTTCAGTTAGATGTTTTAGCATCATTTTGGAATGAATTTTCATTGTTTAATGATGAGCATTTTTTAGTTAATCAAACTTTTTTGGAGTATAGGTGGTATAAAAATGAGTTTAATCAGGGCTGGTTTATTGGACCTAATATTGGTTACGGAATGTTTACATTCAACAAGCCTGATTGGGCTATAGTTAGAGAATTTCCAAGGGCTATCCCTGTTTCACTATCTGAACACATTAACTCAAACGATGAATTTAGTTCTGGAAGAACTTTCTTTTATGGTCTATCGCTTGGAATAAAAAAACAGGTAAGTTCAAATTGGTTTTTGGAATTTTTCATAGGTGCTGGTTTAACTCATTCTTGGTATAAAGGGTTTAAAGGTCTTGTTAGAACAGACCTAAATAATGAAACTGAGTATAGGAGGTTTAATAAATCTAATGAGTGGCTTCTTTATAAAGGAGGATTGATGCTTGTTTATAGAATACCTAATTTTACAATAAATAATTAACATAACATGTGCGGAATCGTAGGTTATATAGGTCAAAGAAATGCAATTCCACTAGTAATTAATGGACTTAAAAAACTAGAATATAGAGGGTATGACAGTGCTGGAATTTCTTTTGTTGATAATGATTTAGAAACATTTAAAACTAAAGGTAAAGTAAAAGACCTTGAGAAAATATTAAAATCTCACAAAAAATCCTCTCCTAATGTTGCAATAGCGCATACAAGATGGGCTACCCATGGAATTCCAAGTGACACAAACTCTCATCCACATATCTCAAATTCTGGAAGATTAGCATTAATCCACAATGGAATTATTGAAAATTACAGTTCTTTGAAAAAACTTTTAACTAATAATGGATTTACATTTAAATCTGAAACAGATTCTGAAGTTTTAGTAAATCTAATTGAACATTTACAAACCTCATTAAATTTAAAGATTGGAAAAGCTGTTCAAGTTGCTCTTAGCAAAGTTGTGGGAGCTTATGCAATTTGTGTAATTGATAAGACAAGGCCCTTTGAAATGATTGTTGCTAAGCTAGGGAGCCCTCTAGCAGTCGGGATAGGTAGTGATGAATTTTTCGTTGGCTCAGATGCATCTCCTTTTGTTGAATTCACCAACAGATCTGTTTATTTAGAGGATAATGAGGTAGCGATAATCAATATTCTAAAAAAATCCTTAAAACTCTTTTCCATTAATGATGGAACTGAACTAACTCCGAAAGTCCAGGAACTTGATTACAGTCTTGAGCAAATTGAGAAGGGTGGATATGATTACTTTATGCTTAAAGAAATTTACGAACAGCCAAGAGCAATACATGACACAATTAGAGGAAGATTAATTATTAACGAACAAAAGATTAAACTTTCTGGCATTGATGAAAATTTAGAAAAATTCAAAAATGCTGAAAGAATAATTATTGTTGCATGTGGTACATCATGGCATGCAGGATTGGTTGCAGAGTATATTTTTGAGGATTTATGCCGAATCCCAACAGAAGTTGAGTACGCTTCGGAATTCCGTTATCGAAACCCTGTGATTAATAAAAATGACTTAATAATTTCAATATCTCAATCTGGAGAAACAGCAGATACTCTTGCAGCAGTCAAAATGGCAAAACAAAAAGGGGCTTTTATTTTTGGAATTTGTAATGTTGTTGGGTCATCAATTGCGAGAGAGGTTCATAGCGGAGCTTTCACCCATGCTGGTCCAGAGATAGGAGTAGCATCAACCAAAGCTTTTACTACTCAAATCGCACTCTTAGCTATAATAGGACTTAGAATTTCTCAAATTAAAAAGTCATTAAATGATAAAATCTTTAAAAATTTACTAAACAGTTTAAATAATATTACGACTCTTTCAAAAGAAGTTTTAAAACTGGATAATATTATTTTGAAAATAGCTAAAAAATATCATAATGCTCCAAATTTTTTATTCTTGGGAAGAGGCTATAATTTTCCAACTGCTTTAGAGGGAGCGCTCAAGCTTAAAGAAATATCTTACATACATGCAGAGGGATATCCAGCAGCAGAAATGAAACATGGTCCAATTGCACTTGTTGATAAAAACATGCCTGTCGTGGTTGTTGCAACCAAAAAAGGCTTCTATGAAAAAGTTGTTTCAAATATTCAAGAAATTAAATCAAGGGAGGGTAAAATCATAGCCATTGTTACCAAAGGTGACACGGATGTTAAAAAACTTTCAGATGATTTTATTGAAATACCAGAATGTGAGGAGTTATTGGTACCAATTTTAGCTTCTATTCCATTACAATTATTAGCCTATCATATTGCTTTATTAAGAGGATGTAATGTTGACCAACCTAGAAATCTTGCCAAATCCGTAACTGTTGAATAAATTAAATTTTGATATCACGAGTTTTGATAAATTTTTTAAAAGCGTAAATTTTTACTTAATTAAGTGTGGGTATAAAATTTCTTTTTTTGATAATAAAAGGCCTTGGGGTGGATTTTTTGCTATAGATGAAAGCCAATCTCAGAAATTTTCTAATCAATTTTTTGATGGAATCAAAATAGATAATTTTAGAATTGCTGGTAGATTAAGCCCCAAAATTTTAACAATAAAGCCTAAAACAAGATTGTCTTGGCAATATCATTTAAGGAGAGAGGAAATGTGGAGGCCTTTTTTTGGTAATATAGGGGTAATAAAAAGTATGTCAAATACGCAGGGAGAATTATTAATACTAAATCAAAGTGATCAAATTAAAATAGATAAAAAAGAGAGACATAGAATTGTTGGCCTTGACAACTATGCAGTTGTTTCTGAGATATGGCAGCACACTGATAAAAGCAATCCATCTAATGAGAA
>PKDV01000014.1 GCA_002862715.1 Flavobacteriaceae bacterium
TGGGTAGTTGTGCGATTTCAGGGTTTGCTAAAACCATAATATCAGGCGAAACGTAAAGTTCATTAGTAATCTGCTCTGAAGAATATTGAATTAAGCCATCATCATTCTTATCATTAAATTTGAGAAGACCAGTAGTTTCCCATTTGCTAAACCATTCGGGCATATTTTTATAAGGCTTTTCAGAAACAGTTTCAATAAGGTTTGTTCTTGAAAAAACTGCAATCGCAGGGGCAGTAGTGTATAGAATTGCTATAAATAATAAAGCCCATCCAGCAGATTTTCTTGCATCGCTAACTTTTTTTACTGTAAAGAAACGTACTATTACGTGTGGTAATCCAGCTGTACCTATCATAAGAGCCATTGTGATACAAAACATATCGATGATTGACTTACTTCCTGTTGTATAAAGATTAAATCCTAAATCTTTGTGTAATCCATCAAGTTTATCTAACAAATAAACTCCATCAGTTGTAGTTGAACCAAAACCAAATTGTGGAATTACATTTCCAGTCACCAATAGGGAAATAAACACAGCTGGGACCATAAATGCAAAAATCATTACACAATATTGTGCGACCTGAGTATATGTAATTCCTTTCATGCCACCCAAAACTGCATAAAAAAGAACTATCCCCATTCCAATTAAAATACCATTTACAATATCAACTTCTAAATATCTAGAAAAAACCAAACCAACACCTAACATCTGTCCTGCTATGTAAGTAAACGAAACAATTAAAGCACAAAAAACAGCTACAGTTCGAGCAGAGTTTGAGTAGTATCTATCGCCAATGAAATCAGGCACAGTATATTTTCCGAATTTTCTTAGGTAAGGAGCTATTAATAATGCAAGAAGAACAAACCCTCCTGTCCAACCCATCAAAAAGACTGAGCCATCATATCCTCCAAATGAAATAATACCTGCCATTGAAATAAAAGATGCTGCAGACATCCAATCTGCAGCGGTAGCCATACCATTTGCGATTGGATTAACTCCTCCCCCTGCGACATAAAAATCTTTTGTTGATGCTGCTCTTGACCAAATTGCAATTCCAATATATAATGAGAAACTTAGTCCCACTACAATCCAAATTAGATATTGTAATTCCACTACTTATTTATTTTATATTTTTTATCTAGTCTGTTCATTATATATATATAAGTAAAAATTATAATTACAAAAGAAAAGATAGAGCCTTGTTGAGCAAACCAAAATCCTAATTTAAATCCACCAATTTTTATTCCATTAAGTTGCTCAGCAAAAAGAATACCACATCCAAATGAAACTGCAAACCAAAAAAACAATAGTATTGAAATAATTTTTATATTATGATGCCAATATTTTTGAACCGAATCCTTTTGTCCCATGATATCTTATAAAATTATAAATAAAAACGGAAGACAAAACTTAAAATGTCTCCCGTTTTGTACTCGAGGCGGGACTTGAACCCGCACGAACATTGCTGCTCATTGGATTTTAAGTCCAACGTGTCTACCAATTCCACCACTCGAGCAATACGAAAAAGAGCGAAAGACGGGATTTGAACCCGCGACCCTCACCTTGGCAAGGTGACGCTCTACCACTGAGCTACTTTCGCAGTTGGGTTGCAAATGTAATAAAATATCGGTTTTTAAATGCTAATTTTTTGACAGCTTTCTTCTTAACTCGTTTAGAATCATAAGAGCTTCAATAGGTTTAATTTCATCAATTTCCAAAGAATTAATCTGCATGCGAATTTCCGATAAAAGTGGATCATCAATTTCAAACATATTTAGTTGTAGGGATGAATCTGGATCAATAATTTCAGATTTTCTAGTTTTTTCAAGTTGTTTTAATATTTCTTTTGACCGAGACAAAATCCACTTTGGCATTCCTGCCATTTTTGCAACATGAATTCCAAAACTATGAGCACTACCACCTGGAACTAATTTTCTTAAAAACAATACATCATCACCAGTTTCTTTTACTGAAACATTAAAATTTTTAATTCTTTCAAATTCGCTAGACATGCCATTTAATTCGTGATAATGTGTTGCAAATAATGTCTTCGCCTTGTTAGGATGATTGTGTAAATATTCTGCTATTGCCCATGCTATTGAAATTCCATCATAAGTACTTGTGCCTCGGCCAATCTCGTCTAATAAAATTAAACTTTTATTAGATAAGTTATTTATAATTGCTGCTGTTTCAAACATTTCAACCATAAAAGTAGACTCTCCTTTAGATAAATTATCATTCGCGCCAACTCTAGTAAATAATTTGTCAATTATTCCAATTTCAGATTCTTTTGCAGGCACATAGCAACCTATTTGTGCTAATATTACAATTAAAGCTGTTTGACGTAATATGGCAGATTTTCCAGACATATTCGGCCCAGTTATCATTAATATTTGTTGTTCTTTATTATCTAAGTAAATATCATTTGGAATATATGGATTTTCTGCAGGAAGTTGCCTCTCAATAACAGGGTGTCGGCCTTCAACAATTTTTAATTTAGAACTTGAATTTAATTTAGGTTTGCTAAAATTATATTTTAACGAAAGACAAGAAAATCCACATATTACATCTAATTTTGAGATGTCTGAAGAAACCATTTGAAGAGAATTAATATGATTAGTCATTTTACTAAGAAGTTCATTAAATAATTTATTCTCAAGCGACAATATATTTTCTTCAGCTCCCAAAATTTTATTTTCATAATCTTTTAACTCTTCAGTGATATACCTTTCTGCATTTACTAACGTTTGTTTTCTAATCCAGCCAACGGGTACTTTGTCTTTGTGAATATTTCTAACCTCAATGTAGTATCCAAAAACATTGTTAAAAGATATTTTGAGGGATGAAATTCCTGTATTGTTAATTTCTCTTTCTAGCATGTCTTCTAATGTCTTTTTACCATCCCTTGAAATTTTTCTCAAATCATCAAGTTCCTTAGAAAGACCAGCTTTTATTGTATCACCCTTTCCAATAATTGTTGGTGCATCTGCATTTAAATAATTACCAATTAATTTTTGTAATTCATTTGTTTCAACATTTTTTGAGATTAATCTTTGAATTGAATCAAGTTCGCTAATTTTATTAAAAATAGTTTCTGAAAATTTTAAAGAAGATTTTAATGCATTAGCTTCTCGTGGGGTTATTCTTCTTGTAGCAATTTTAGCAGCTAATCTTTCAATATCGCTTATATGTTTTAAGTTCTCAATTAAAAAATCTGATAAGTTTGGATAATTAACAATGCTTTCAATCGAGTTTAGTCTATTATCAATTGATTTTACATTTGTGAGAGGATTTGTAATCCATCTTCTTAATAATCTTGCACCCATTGGGGTAGAAGTAAAATCAATTGTTTCAAGTAATGAAACACCGTCAGATGAATTTGAATTAATTAATTCAAGATTTCTGATTGTAAATTCATCCATCCAAAACTGCTCATTTAATTGGACACGTTGGATTTTAGAAATATGTTTTAATTCAGAATGATGCGTATCAATCAAATAATGGATTACTGCTCCCGACGCTATTAAAGCAGGATCACTTGCTTTTAATCCATAGCCTTTTAGGGTTTTTACTTCAAAATGGTGATAAATTTTTTCTTTAGAATAATTCTCATTGAAAACCCAATCTTCTAATATAAAAATTGGTAAATGTCGATCAATAATATCAAAAATTTGTTTTTTTTGAGACTTAGAAATTAAAATCTCTTTAATTTCAAGTTTGTGGATTAAAGATTTGATTTCTGAGTTATTTCCTTGAGTCCAAAAAAATTCACCAGTAGACACGTCCACATATGCCAATCCAATTTTATTTGAATCAATGTAAATTGCACCTAAAAAATTATTTTTATCTGTCTCTAGTACTCCATCCGTAAGTGCAACGCCAGGAGTAATTAGTTCAGTTACTCCTCTTTTAACAATTTTTTTCGCAAGCTTTGGGTTTTCTAACTGATCACAAATTGCTACTCTATGTCCTGCTCTTACCAATTTTGGTAAGTAATTGTTTAACGCATGATATGGAAATCCTGCAAGCTCAGTTTCACTAGTACTACCTGCACCTCTTTTGGTTAAAACAATTCCCAAAATTTTTGAAGTTTTTACAGCATCCAGACCAAAAGTCTCATAAAAGTCTCCTACTCGAAATAAAAGTATCGCATCAGGATATTTGCCCTTAACTTGATTGTATTGTTTCATCAAGGGAGTTTCTTTATATATTTTTTTTGAAGTCAATTATTTGATTTGTATAAGCTAAATTACCAATTTAAAAAACACAATATTGTAACTTTAATAAATGAAAAAGAAAGTTGAAGAACTCGAAAGGCTTAGTTTAACTGAATTTAAAAAATCACCAAAAACTCCTATTGTTTTGATTTTGGATAATATTAGAAGTAGAAATAATGTTGGTGCTATATTTAGAACAGCAGACTGCTTTAGAATTCAAAAAATTTGTTTGTGTGGTATTACACCTGTGCCTCCCCATAGGGACATTAATAAAACTGCAATAGGTTCAACAAGCAGTGTTGACTGGAAGTATTATAAAAATACTAATGAAGCTCTAAAAGATTATGCACTTGAAGGATATATATTATGTGTAGTTGAACAAGTACATCATTCCATCAATCTTGATAATTTTGTTGTAGAACCAAACAAAAAATATGCATTAATTCTTGGAAATGAATTGAATGGAGTTCAT
>PKDV01000084.1 GCA_002862715.1 Flavobacteriaceae bacterium
TATCGTCATTTTCTCAACACCTACTTCTAATAATGTTCCAACTATAGATCTTACCATATTTCTAAGAAATCTATTTGAGGTAATATTGAATACTAATTTCTCATTATCTATTTCCCAATAGGCCGAAGTTATGTTGCATAAAAAATTATCAACATCAGATCCTGTTTTTACGAAGCATTTAAAGTTTTCTTCATCAATCAGAATATTGGAAGCGATATTCATTTTCTCAATGTTTACTTTTTTTTTAAATAGGTATGAAAAATCATTGATAAAAGGATTTTTCTGAGAAATTATATTATATCTATAGGTTCTACTGATTGCATCAAATCTTGCATGAGCGTCATCATTTACGCGATAAATATTTATAATTTTAATATCTCTTGATAAATAATTGTTCAATTTATTTTTGAGAGATTCCAATGAATCAATTTTAGTAACATAATCAAAGTGAGCAAACATTTGATTTGCATGAACTCCAGTATCAGTTCTTCCTGCACCAACTATTTTAATTTGATTTGATAGAAGATTAGAGATAGATATCTCAATATTTTCTTGAACTGAGGAAGCATTTTCTTGGCGCTGCCAACCATGGAAATTGGTACCCCTATAGCATATTTCTAAAAAAAATCTCAAAATGTTAATTTTGAATTAATATGGCAAAAAAGATACTGCTAATTTCTGATACACATGGATTTCTAGATTGTAGAATAAATGATTATTTATTTGATGTTGATGAAATATGGCATGCTGGTGATATAGGAAATTTGATGATAACTGACGAACTAAAAAAGAAAAAACTTTGTCGAATTGTTTATGGTAACATTGATGGAAATGAAATTAGAAGTGAGTTTAAAGGAGAATTGTTTTTTGTTATTGAAAATTTAAAGGTATATATTACCCACATTGCAGGTACACCAAGAAAATATTCAAATGTTATTCTAGAGAAAATAAAAAAAAACAAACCAGATTTATTAATATGTGGACATTCTCATATTCTGAGAATTGAATACGATAAAAAAAATAAATTACTGTTCATGAACCCTGGATCTATAGGAAAAATTGGATTTCACAAAAAACAAACCGCAATAAAATTTGAAGTAGATAAAAAAGAAATCAAAAATTTATTTGTTATTGAATTTGGTAAAAATCTTTAAAATTTTTGTCCACCTGTGATTCCTGATAAATTTAGACTGTTGTTTATTCACGTATTTTTCTTTTAATAAAACAAAGGGAACAATATATCCCATATAAACAGCGAAAAAATTTATTTTTTGGGTGTAAGATAACTTCAAACATGCCAATAAAGCTAACACAAAATCATAACCTATGAAATAGAAAACACTTCCTTTCTTATATGAATTATTTTTAACAGGTATTGCTCCAGTTGGTCTCAAATGTTTTACATAAAGTTGTTTATCAACAAAAACTTCAAACCCATAATACATTGCAAGAAACTCATCAACAATGTCCCAACCATCAACAGCTTTTAATCCATTAATTGAATCATAGCAATCCTTGGAGTAAGCCTTGATAGGGCCACGTACGTGATCGTCGTTTGATACACTTTCAATTGTCCATATGTTATTTTTTTGAATTTTTAATATGCCTCCGAAAATTCCAATGTTATTATTTTTTTTAAATTTTAAGACCAGTTTTTCTAAATAATTTTCTGGAAATATCAAATCTGAATCAAACTTACATATTACATCCCACTGTTTTGATAATTTAGAATAACCTCTGTAGAAGGCATTAATAATTTTTTTTCCAGAGTCATTATATGAAACTTCACTTTTTTCAATTAGTCTAATTGATCTATTTGAAATTATAAGTTTTTTTACAATATCTACTGTCTGATCGGATGATCCATCATCTACAATAATAAGTTCTGTAAATGAATAGGTCTGATTCATTAAAGAGATCAAATTACTTTCAATAAATTTTTCCTCGTTTAGAACTGGTATTATTATAGATATTTTCAAATCAATTAAATTATCTGTTAAAACTAAAAAAAATTGTATCTTTGATAAGTAGTTTAAGCTACATTTATCCCTCCAAATATTAATTACAATCCTTAATATGTACGAATTATCAGATTTAAAAGCAAAAAAGCTTTCCGAATTACAAGAAATTGCAAAAAAAATTGGTTTATCGAAGATTGGTAATCTCAAAAAAATCGATTTAACCTATAAAATCATTGATTTTCAGTCTACTCAACCCGATGCCAGTGATTTGAAAAATAAAATTAAAAACTCAAAAAGCTCTCCAAATAAATCAATTGAGAAAAATATTAATGGTGATGTTAGAAGCCCCAAAAAACCATCTAGTGAGCATAATAAAAATTTATCTAATTCAAACAAAAACTTTGACAATACAAATAATCACAACAAGGATAATAGAAATAGGTTTAAACAACCTGACTTTGAATTTGATGGAATAATAGAAAGCGAAGGGGTTTTAGAAGTTATGTCTGACGGATATGGATTTTTAAGATCTTCTGATTATAATTATTTGTCCTCTCCAGACGATATTTATGTCTCTCAATCTCAGGTTAGACTCTTTGGACTTAAAACTGGTGATACTGTTCTTGGACATATTAGGCCTCCCAAAGAAGGTGAAAAATATTTTCCTCTTATTAAAGTATCACTAATTAATGGTGTAGAACCTAACCTTGTTAGGGACAGAGTTTCATTTGAACATTTAACACCATTATTTCCAAATGAAAAGTTCAATATAGCAGATAAACAGAATACAATATCAACTCGAGTAATGGATTTATTTTGTCCAATAGGAAAAGGGCAAAGAGGTATGATAGTTTCTCAGCCGAAAACAGGAAAAACGATGTTATTGAAAGATGTTGCTAATGCGATAGCTGCAAACCATCCAGAAGTTTATCAAATAATATTGCTAATTGACGAAAGACCTGAAGAGGTCACAGATATGCAAAGAAATGTGAAAGGAGAAGTTGTTGCATCAACATTTGACGAGCCAGCTGATAGACATGTTAAAGTTGCTAATATTGTCTTAGAAAAAGCCAAACGACTTGTAGAATGTGGACACGACGTAGTTATATTACTTGACTCTATAACAAGGTTGGCAAGAGCATATAATACAGTCCAGCCTGCTTCTGGTAAAATTTTAAGTGGTGGAGTTGATGCTAATGCACTTCATAAACCAAAAAGATTTTTTGGAGCAGCTAGAAATATTGAAAATGGTGGTTCATTGTCAATAATTGCTACAGCCTTAACTGAAACTGGTTCGAAAATGGATGAGGTTATTTTTGAGGAGTTTAAAGGTACTGGAAATATGGAATTACAACTTGATAGGAGAATTTCTAACCGAAGAATTTTCCCTGCTATTGATTTGGTTTCCTCAAGTACAAGAAGGGATGACTTATTACTAAACGAAAACACAATTCAAAGAATGTGGATAATGAGAAAATATCTTGCAGACATGAATCCTGTTGAAGCTATGGAATTTATTAGTGATAGAATCAAGAAAACATTAAACAACGAAGAATTCTTGATATCAATGAACGATTGATTTAGGTAAGTAACTTACTCAAACTTGATTTCAGGTTTGCAGCTTTATTTTTGTGAATAATGTTCTTTTTTGCAAGCTTATCAATCATAGAAACAACTCCAGGAAGTTTCTTCTTTATTTCAGATTTTTTAGAACTTTGTTTTAAATCTTTAATTGCATTTCTTGTAGTCTTGTGTTGAAGACGATTCCTTTTTCGTTTGGTTTCGTTAGAGCGTATTCTTTTCAATGCTGATTTATGGTTTGCCATAAGTTCTATTCAATTTGAGCGCAAATATCCTAAAAATATATTTATCATTCATAATTATTTGTCGTAAATTTTATTAAATGAATCCACAAGAAATGAATCATTCATATATTCTAATTCATAAAAATTAGTTGAAACTAATAGCTTAGTTAAAAAATTTGGAGTTTCTTTTTTAGGGGATAACCATGATTGATTAACAATTGTCTCAATGATTTTCTTTAAACCAACTTTTTTAAGTTTATTTTTCTTAGAAAACTTTACATATACAATATTTTCAATGGGATAGTTATGTTTTAGATTTTTAGTTTGATTTATTGGGTAAACGTATTTAATTTCTCCTTTAAAATTTTTTATTGAAGAAATAAATTCACTTTTATCATAATATTCTCTGACTTTTTCTATTGCACTAGATTTTACAGAAACCGCATTTGGATAAATACAAATTGAACCATTCCTTGAGACTGCGCATATATCATCGCACAACAAACCGTAACTGTTTTTTGATAATATTAGTGAAGCTATGCTTTTTCCATTACCAGAATCGCCGATTAGCATGGTAGATTTATTATTTTTTACAAGTGCGCTAGCATGAAATATTCCAAGCCAATCTTTTTCCGCAATTTGATGAACTGAAGAAAGGATTAGAGTATCTAGTTTTCCTTGAAATAAATGATATTCATTTCTTGACCATTGATAACAAAATTCCTTATTTTCATACAAAAAGATTTTATCATTACTGAAATATACATGGAATTCTGAATGGGAGAAGTGGGACGCTTTCGCTAAGGACACTGAGATTCTCTCCATCTTCGAAAGAGCGGAAAAGATCCTATCCAACAAATCGAAAGGTCTTTCAAAAGGAAAATCAAAAAACT
>PKDV01000062.1 GCA_002862715.1 Flavobacteriaceae bacterium
AGGTAATATTGCCTGAAAATTTCTATCTCTTCCCTGTTTTGCTGTGCCACCTGCAGAGTCACCCTCTACGAGAAAAACCTCACATAAGTTTGGATCTTGTTCAGAACAATCAGATAATTTTCCAGGAAGTCCACCACCACTCATAACAGTTTTTCTTTGAACCATTTCTCTGGCTTTCCTAGCAGCATGACGAGCTTGTGCAGCAAGAATTACCTTCTGGACAATGGTTTTTGCATCATTAGGATTTTCTTCTAAAAAGTTTTCTAGCATTTCAGAAACGGATTGTGAAACAGCCGATGTAACGTCTCTATTACCCAGTTTAGTTTTTGTTTGTCCCTCGAATTGGGGCTCAGCAACTTTTACAGAAATAATAGCAGTAAGTCCTTCTCTAAAATCGTCACCAGATATTTCAAATTTTAATTTGTCTAGTAAACCTGAAGAATCAGCATATTTTTTTAAAGTAGATGTTAAACCCCTTCTGAAACCTGATAGATGGGTTCCCCCTTCATGAGTATTGATATTATTTACATATGAATGTAAATTTTCGTTGAAGGATGTATTATAAATCATTGCAACCTCAACTGGAATATTATTTTTTTCACCTTCCATTGAAATTACGTTTGAAATAATTGGTTCACGATTGGCATCCAAAAACTTTATAAACTCTATTAACCCTTCATCAGAGTGAAATAATTCTTTTTTTGAATCACCAGATTTTTCTTTTACACGATGGTCAATAAGGTTAATTTTTATTCCTTTATTTAAAAAAGCGAGTTCTCTCATTCTATTAGAAAGAGTTTCATAATTGAAATCTGTTGTTTGCTTGAAAATACTTTTGTCAGGATAAAATGTTACCTCAGTTCCAGTTTTGTCTGAAGTACCAATTTGTTTGACTGGCTCAACAGATTTACCCTTTAGATAATCTTGTTCCCATATTTTTCCGTCTCTGTAGACTGTAGCTTTTAATTTTTCTGATAGGGCGTTTACACATGATACACCCACACCATGCAAACCACCTGAAACTTTGTATGAGTCTTTATCAAATTTTCCGCCAGCCCCGATTTTAGTCATTACGACTTCTAAAGCTGAAACACCTTCTTTTTTGTGGATACCTACAGGAATTCCTCTTCCATTGTCTTCAACTTTTATCGAATTATCTACATTAATTTCAACTGTTATTAAATCACAGTGTCCAGCCAATGCTTCATCAATTGAATTGTCTACGACTTCATAAACTAAGTGGTGCAAGCCACGTGTTCCAACGTCTCCAATGTACATAGATGGTCGCATTCTGACATGCTCCATGCCTTCCAAGGCTTGAATACTATCCGCAGAATAATTATTAATGGGTTTTTCTGACATTTTTGGTTAATTTATTGGTTGTACAAATTTAACCCAATTACCACAATTTTATGTCAATTATGAGCAATAATCATTAGTTAAGTTATCAACAAAAAAATTAAAAAAACTACTTGAAATATGAGTCATTGTGAACTTTATTTATAGCTCTTCCTGATGGCTCATTTATATTTCTGAATGACTCATCCCATTCAAGTGCTTTTGGAGAGCTACATGCAATAGATGGTAACGATGGTACTGTTAGAGCAGAAGCATCAGATGGAAAGTGATTTTCGAATATTTTTCTGTAAAAATACTCTTCTTTAGTCCTTGGGGGTTGGATTGGAAATCTAAAATTAACTTGATTCATCTCATTATCTGAAATTGATTGTTCAACAAACTCTTTAATTTTATCAATCCAATTGTAACCCACTCCGTCACTAAATTGTTCTTTTTGTCTCCAAACAATTGAATGTGGTAACTCATCTTCAAAGGCTTTTCTGAGAACCCATTTTTCCATTTTTTTTGAAGTAATCATTTTATCTTTTGGATTAATCCTCATTGCAACATCCAAAAACTCTTTATCTAAAAAAGGGACTCTTCCCTCAATACCCCATGCTGCTAATGACTTGTTTGCTCTTAAACAGTCATAAAGATGAAGTTTTGATATTTTCCTAACTGTTTCATTATGAAATTCTTCTGAATTTGGTGCTTTGTGAAAATACAAATATCCACCAAAAACCTCGTCAGCACCTTCACCTGAAAGAACCATTTTTATTCCCATAGATTTTATAACTCTTGCTAAGAGGTACATGGGGGTTGATGCTCTTACAGTAGTAATGTCATAAGTCTCAAGGTGATAAATTACATCATTTATTGCATCCAATCCTTCCTGTATTGTGAATGTTACCTCGTGATGGATTGTACCTAATTTTTTTGCAGCGATTTTAGCTGCAGCTAAATCAGGTGAACCTACCAATCCAATTGAAAAAGAATGTAATTGCGGCCACCAAGCGTCTTTTTTATTATCAGATTCAACTCTTTTTTTTGAAAATTTCTTTGCTAAAGCAGATGTTATTGATGAATCAAGACCACCAGATAAGAGTACACCATAAGGCACATCGCTCATAAGTTGACGCTTCACAGAATCCTCTAGTGCTTTTTTAATACTTTTAATATTGGTTTTATTGTTTTTGATATTGTTGTAGTCTTCCCAATCTCTATTATACCATTTAACAGGTCTTTTATGGTTTTCCGTCATCATGTGACCAGGAGGAAAAACAATAATTTTCTTGCAAATACCTTCAATAGCTTTTAGCTCAGAAGCAACAAATAAAGTTCCGTTGATATCATATCCATAATAAAGTGGTATAATACCAACATGATCCCTGGCAATTAAAAAAGATTTGTTTTTTGAATCATAAATTACAAAACTAAAAATGCCATTTAAATCATCAATAAAATCTACTCCCTTTTGTTCGTATAAAGCTAAAATAACCTCACAATCAGAACCGGTTTTGTAGGTATACTTCGGAGTTAGCTTTCTAATATTTCTATGATTATAGATTTCACCATTGGCAGCCAAGACTAAATTACCATCAAAGTTAACCAGGGGTTGTTTTCCGGATGAAGGATCAACAATTGCTAGCCTTTCATGAGACAATATTGCATTAGTATCAGAAAAAATTCCACTCCAATCTGGACCTCTATGTCGTAATTTTTTTGACATAGCTAATACTTTTGGTCTTAACGATTTTAAAGGCTCTTTTGAATGAAGGGCACAAACAATTCCACACATAATTTTTCAAATATTAAAAAAAAATATAAATTTTTAATTAAAAAAATTAAATCAATTAAGAAATTAAATATTTACAACTAAAAAATATTAATTTTTTAATAAAAAATTATCAAATGTGTGAGCAAAAAAACATTCTTAAATTTACTGCGTAATGAATGAAACAATTATTCAAATTAATGAAGTTCAAATTTTTCAAGAAAAAAAATTAGTTCTCGACAATATCAACTTAAATATTGACGAGGGAACTTTCACTTATTTTATTGGAAGAACTGGTAGTGGAAAAAGTAGTTTAATAAGAGCGCTGTATGCATCTATTCCCCTTAAAAAAGGGGAAATAATAATTTGTGACAATAAAATAACCAAGATAAAAAAGAGAAATGTACATAAATTAAGAAGACAGCTGGGAATAATTTTTCAGGACTTTAAATTATTACCTGATAGAAATATTTACAACAATTTATTTTTTGTTTTAAAAGCAACTGGATGGAAAAAATCAAGTAAAATAAAACTCAGAATAAAAGAAGTACTTGAACTTGTGGGATTGGTAGATGTTGAAAAAAAATATCCACAAACATTATCTGGTGGAGAACAACAAAGAGTTGCAATAGCCAGGGCCATACTCAATAGTCCTAAAGTACTGTTAGCAGATGAACCAACCGGAAATTTGGATCCAATTACTAGATGGGAGATAATGGAACTACTCATTGACATAAATAAAAAAGGAACTACAGTTCTAATGGCTACTCATGATTTTAATATTATACAAAAATACCCTTCAAAAACGTTTAAATGTGAAAACAAAAAAATTACTGAAGTAATTTTAAAATCTTAAAAAATTGATTTCAATCTGCATACCAAACTATAATTTCAATTGTGAAAATTTATTAAATGAAATCAAAAATGAAATTAATAATGTCAGCGAACCTATTGAAGTAATAGTTGTCGACGATAAATCAAATATTGATTTAAAAAATATAGAAAAAAGTTGTAAAAAATTAGGATTTAAATATTTTAAAAACAAGCAAAATATTGGAAGTATTTCTACTAGAAAAGTTCTTGCAAAAAAAAGTATTTTTCAATGGCTTTTATTTATTGACTCTGACATGAGGCTTAAAAAAGATAATTTTCTGAAAAAATATATTGATTTAATAAGCAATCATAATGAAAATTGTTACATAGGTGGTTACTGTTACAGTAAAAATGAAAAAATAAAAAATTTAAGATATAATTATGGTTTTAAAAGAGAATATCTTCCATCAAATATTAGAAATAGAAATCCATACCGCTACATATTTTCGGGAAATATTCTAATTAAAAAATCGATTTTCATTGGAGCTAGTGAAAAAATTAATGAAAATAGATATGGAATGGATTTGATGCTAGCTATTAATATTAAAAAGATGGGGGTTAAAGTATTACACATTGATAATAACTTATTTCACAAATCTGATGAGTCAAATGAATCTTTTTTACATAAAATTGAGCAATCATCAAAGACACTTTTTAA
>PKDV01000111.1 GCA_002862715.1 Flavobacteriaceae bacterium
TAGGAAAAAGATATGCAGATAACCTAAACAAGGTAGTTATTGATGAATTTACTACAGCAAATGTTAACTTATCATACTTGTGGGATAATTTTTCAATAAATCTTGATATTATCAATCTAACCAATGTAGAATATTATGACAATATTAGAATAAATGCATTTGGTGGAAGATATTATGAACCTGCTCCGAAAAGACATTTAGCAGTTAGTTTGATAATGAAAATGTGACACATTACATATATTTGATTTTATGAAAAAGATTTTTAGTATAACAACGTGCCTTGTTTATCTCTTACTATTGTCTAATACCTCTTGTGGACAGATTGAAAATACTCCCAGAATCGAAACTCCAAAAGAAATTAAATATGAAACTCAGTTGATTGTACCCGACATTGAGATTGCGTGGGGTTTAACCTTTCTTCCAAACGGCGATATTCTTTATACAGAGAAAAAAGGTGAATTAATTGTTTATTCAAAAGACAAAAAAGAAAAAATTAAGGGGCTTCCAAAAACTTATTTACGTGGTCAAGGCGGATTAATGGGTATAGCCCTTCATCCAAAATTTGAAGAAAACAATCTTTTATATTTTACTATGTCAACTCCAAATAAAGATTCTAACGGAGGAAATACAGCTCTATATTCTGGAGTTTTGGAAGATAATAATTTAAAAAATGTTAAAAAATTATATCAAGCAATTCCATTTACAAAAAAAGGAGTTCATTTTGGTTCTAGAATTGTTTTTGATAAATCAGGACTACTATATTTTTCAATAGGTGACAGAGGTCAAAGAGATGTTTTTCCTCAAGATATTTCAAAAGATAATGGAAAAATATATAGACTTAATGATGATGGTTCTATTCCAAATGATAATCCATTTTTTAATGTTGAGAGTGCAAAAAAAGCAATTTATTCATATGGCCATAGAAATCCCCAAGGAATGATTTTGCATCCAAATGGTGAAATATGGATTCATGAACATGGCCCAAGAGGTGGTGATGAAATTAATGTAATTGAATCTGGCAAAAACTTTGGATGGCCAACGATTACATACGGTAAAAATTATACCGGGACAAAGATTACTAATGAAACAAAAAGAAAAGGTATGGAACAACCAATTTATTATTGGATACCTTCAATTGCACCATCTGGAATGGCTTATCTTAACAATTCCAACTATGTGGGATGGAATGAAAGTTTGTTGGTTGGATCATTGAAATTTTCATATTTAGAAAGGCTTGAAATTAAAAACAAAACAATTATTAAAAGAGAAAAAATAGCCGACGGTATAGGAAGAATTAGAGATGTTATTATTGGTCCAGATGGATATATTTATATTTCTGTTTCATATGAAGGAATATATAAAATAGTTCCAAAAAAATGACAAGTAGTTGTTTTATATGCAGACTAAAAAATTATCTTATAATTCTTTGCTTTGGTTTTATTCATTCACAATCATACGAATGGAAAAGCGTTATAGTTCCTAATGACAATTGGAACTATATCATTCCACAGAGTGAGCTTCCAGATAGCTGGAAATCCGTAGATTTCGACTGGTCAAACTGGTCTTTAGGACCAACCGGTATTGGATATGGAGATGATGATGATAACACAATCATTGAAAATACAATTTCATTATTCATTAGAAAGAATTTTCAAATTGTTGACGTAAATGATGTTGACAGGGTTATCCTTGACATAGACTTTGATGACGGATTTATAGCATATTTAAATGGTAAAGAAATAGCACGTTATTTAGTTTCAGGAAACAATGTAGCTTATAATCAAACAAGTGATAATTGGGGAGAAGCATTTCTATACAGAGGTCTCGCACCTAAAAGGTATTTTATTGATAAAAACCTTTTCAATCAAGGGGATAATGTTCTTGCAATCCAAGTTCACAATTACTCCATTGATTCATCTGACTTGAGTATTATCCCTGTTTTATCTGTTGAAGTAAATTCAAGTGTATCAAGTTATAGAGAACCACCTAACTGGTTCAGTGATCCTGGAACTTATAATTCACAAATCAATTTTAGTTCGTCTAATTTACCAATTGTAATTTTAGAAACTAACGGAAATCAGGAAATTCCTAATGAACCCAAAATAGAGGCAAATATGAAAATTATCGAAAGACAAGATGGTAGTAGAAATTATGTGTCTGACCAAGATAACTCAAGCCATTTAAATTACTCAGGAAATATTCAGATTGAAGTAAGAGGTTCATCATCTACACTTTTCTCAAAACAACAATATGCTTTGACTACATATGATGATAGTGGAGAGAAAGATAATGTTAATTTACTTGACTTGCCAAAAGAAAACGATTGGATTTTAAGCGGAATTGCATATGACACTACTTTCGTCAGAGATTATGTTAGCTATAAACTATCAAACCTAATAGGTGAGTATGCTTCTAGGGGAAGATATTGTGAATTGATTTTAAATGATGAATACAGGGGTATTTACATTTTATTTGAAAAATTAAAGTCGGATGATAGTCGAATTGATTTAAATAAAATACAAGCCGATGATAATGAGTTACCTAATTTGAGTGGTGGTTACATTACAAAATCAGATAAAATTGAAGGTGGAGATGTTAGAGCTTGGTCAATGCCAAATTATGGAGGATGGGAAACTAATTTTGTTCATGAATATCCAAAACCTGAAAATATCACAAGCGAACAAAACAACTATATAAAAAATATTTTTGAGGATTTATACACCAAAGCCGAAAATCAAAACAAGTCAATTTATAATGGTTATCCTTCAGTTATTGATGTTCCAAGTTTTTTAAATTTCATATTAATAAATGAACTGGCTTCAAATGTTGATGCATATGAATTCAGTACTTTTTTTCATAAAGATAGAAATGGTAAGCTAAGAGCTGGGCCTGTTTGGGATTTTAATCTTACTTATGGTAATGATTTATTTTCATGGGGTTTTGACAGAAGTAAAATTAACGTTTGGCAACATTCATATGGTAATATGGGTGCTAAATTTTGGAAAAATTTGTTTGATGAACCATATTTTAAATGTTACTTATCAAAAAGATGGATTGCACTAACATCAGAAAACAATCATTTAAGTGAAAATAATATCAATAGCATAATAGATTCAACTGCCGAATTAATTTCTGAAGCAGTTTCAAGACAAGAACAAGTTTGGGGTTTTGATATTGAATTCGATGAGAGAATTTCATTATTAAAAGAATTCATTCGAGATAGAATTTATTGGATGTCAATGCTATTAAATGATACGAGTTTGTGTGAAAATGATTATGTACCAAACCTAATAATTTCAAAAATTCATTATCATCCAAAGACACTAGCTGATGAAAATTCAAGCGATCTTGAATTTATCGAAATAACAAATTCAAACGAAAATTCTGAAAATCTTACTGGAGTATATTTTGGTGGACTTGGATTCACTTTTCATTTTCCTAATGATTATGAAATTGATGGTAACAAATCTATTTTCTTGGCCAATGATTTAGATGTTTTTAAGACTAAATATGGGTTTGATGCTGATGGAGAGTTTTCACGAAATTTATCAAATGGTGGCGAAGATTTAGTTTTATACGATGCATTTGGTAACCTGATTGATTTTGTAGAATATGATGACAAAAGTCCATGGCCTGAAGAACCTGATGGAGATGGGCCTTTCTTAAAGTTAAAAAATTTAAACTTAAACAATAATGTTGGCACTAATTGGGAGCCTAGCAGTGATTTTAATACACTTTCAGCAGATAAAAATAGTTTTCACAACACCATTTTGATTTATCCAAACCCTGCCTCTAACGTATTGAAAATACAAACGAAAAATAACTCAAAAATTCTAAAAATTATTTTTTACGATTTAAGCGGTAAGCTTGTGAAATCATATAATCCAAATACACAAAATTATTCATTGGATATTTCAAATTTTGGTAATGGCGTATATATCATTGAGAGCAAATTTGATGGAATTACACAATACAGCAGGGTAATAAAAAACTAAGGTTTTCTAATTTCTACAACTAATTTTTGAATTTTTTCAGAAGGTTTTTTTGTAAAAGAACTTATTGTAATTGTCACTATTAGGTTCACTATCATCGACAGAGTTCCAAAACCCTCTGGCGAAACACCAAACCACCAATCATCACTTGTACCTCCACCAAAAAAACCAAATTTGAATTTAAGAATATAAATCAACATCAGAGATATTCCACAAAGCATTCCACTCATAGCGCCCTCTTTATTAACTCTTTTGGAAAAAATTCCCAAACAAATCGCTGGAAAAAAAGAAGATGCTGCCAAACCAAAAGCAAGTGCAACCGTTTCAGCGACAAAACCAGGAGGGTTAATCGCAAACCATCCAGCCAAACAAACAGCTAAAGTTGCTGAAACACGAGCAGCTATTAATTCACCTTTTTCAGAAATTTTAGGCATAAAAATTTTTTTTAATAAATCATGAGAAATTGAGGAAGAAATTACCAAAAGTAGACCAGCTGCTGTAGACAA
>PKDV01000085.1 GCA_002862715.1 Flavobacteriaceae bacterium
AATTAACATTAAATTAACAAAATATCCATAAATACCTATAAATCAATTATTTGTTGAATATGTTATTTTGAATAATAATAACTTTTTTTAGATAACATTAGCTTAACACTTAGTTAAGACTAAGTTAATATTAAGTTGATGTTGTAATAATACGACTTGTCCATATTTGTTCCAATTAATTAAATAAACAATATGAAAATTTTCAAAATAAATTTATTATTACTTGCTTCAATGTTTTTATTTGTTGCTTGTAGTGACGATGACGATACTCCCGCAGATGTAGTTGATCCTGATCAATATGTTCTTAGTGGTGTATATACAAGTGATATTAGCTTAGATGCTAATAATATATGGACAATCCGTGGAAGAGTTTATGTGTCTAGCGGAGCCACAATGACAATTCCAGCTGGAACAATTCTAAAAGCTGAGGGTGGGACAGGAACAAATGCTTCTTTTCTTTGCGTTGCACAAGGAGGTAAGTTAATAGCCAATGGTACTGCTTCTGCACCTATTATAATGACATCGGTTGCTGATGATATTCAACCTGGACAACTCGTTGGATCTAATTTGACACTTCAACAAGGTCTTTGGGGAGGTTTAATTGTACTTGGTAATGCCCCTATTTCTGTTAGTGGAGGAGCTACTGCTCAAATCGAAGGTATACCTGCTTCAGATACAAATGGCCTTTATGGTGGATCTGATGCTTCAGACAACTCTGGTACTTACAACTATATTTCCGTGAGACATGGTGGAACATCAATTGGTGAAGGAAATGAAATCAATGGTGTAACATTTGGTGGTGTTGGAACAGGAACTACAGTTAGCAACATTGAGGTTGTAGCGAATGTTGATGATGGTATTGAATTTTTCGGAGGAACAGTAAATGCTTCAAATTTATTAGTTTGGGCTCAGGGCGATGATGGTCTAGACATTGATCAATCATATTCAGGTACAGTTTCGAATTCGATGGTAATTCTTGGTGCAAATAGTGACCATGCTTTAGAAATTGATGGACCAGAAGGAACAATGGAAGATACTTACACGCTCAACAACATTACTTTGGTTGGAGCTGATGGTGTTGTTGGAGATTACGCCGATTTCAGATCATATGCAATGGGCGCAAACAACAATATATATGCATTTAACTTCCCTGCTGGAAATGATTTTGAACTAGATTATAGAAGAGATGTTCAGGCCCACTTTTTGTCTGGCGAGCTAAGCTTTTCAAACATCCAAGTAGTCGTTCCAGATGGTGATTCATTAACTGGTGGTCAAATCTTTAATGACACGACAAGAGAAGGTGGATCCGAAACTGGTACACCTACACCAAACGCAGATTTTAATGATGGAAAAAATCCTGGTGGATCAAGCTTTGCTAGTTCCGTGGAAGCAGGTTCACAAACAGTTGGTGTTGATCCTTCAATATTTTCATGGACCTTGGCAGCAGCCAGAGGTGCAACGGGATTATAAAAATATGAGTTTAGTTAAATAATTATTATTATTAACTGTAGAAAAACCCACTCTTATGAGTGGGTTTTTTATTAACCATTTCTTAACAGGACATTCATAACGAACTTGGATATTTGTTAAAACAACAAACTACCATGAAACGTTACACAATCCTTGCATTAATTGCATTTTTTATTCCTTATTTATCCTATTCACAAGGCGGGATTGTAAGAGGAACAATCACAGATGCTGATTTCCAAGACCCTGTTCCTTTTGCCAATATTCTTGTTAAAGAAACCGGGACGGGAACAACATCAGATTTTGATGGGAATTTTGAGATTTTTTTTGATGAAGGAATATACACTCTTCAATTTAGTTGCCTGGGATATAAAACCATTGAAATTAGTGAAGTAGAAATTAATAGTTTAAACCCCAAAGAGGTGAATGTCATTATGGAAGTTTTAGCGGAAGGATTGGATGAAGTTGTTGTTGCTGTCAGTGCTAGAAAAAATACCGAATCCGCTGTTTTATCATTTCAAAAAAAATCTGCTAGTCTCGTGGATGGTCTTTCCTCTCAAAGAATAAAAAGTACAGGTGCATCCGATATCGCATCTGCAGTTAAATCTGTTCCTGGAGTTTCAGTACAAGGTGGGAAGTATGTTTATGTTAGAGGTTTGGGAGATCGTTATACCAAATCTATTTTAAATGGGATTGATATTCCAGGGCTTGATCCAGACAGAAATACAGTACAAATGGATTTATTTCCCACAAATATTTTGGATAACGTTATCGTTATAAAATCTTCTACTGCTGAAATGCCAGCCGATTTTACTGGGGGTATTGTTGACGTAGTAACAAAAGAATTTCCTACAAGTAAACAGTTGTCGATTTCCATTGGAACGGCTTACAATCCTGACATGCATTATAAAAATGATTACATAGGATATTCTGGTGGAAGTACAGATTTCCTTGGTTTTGATGATGGGACTAGGTCTCTTCCGGTTAATCCTAATAGGAACTATACTTTTTTAGAAGTTTTTAATCAGCCGATTCAAACTGAGATTACCAACAAATACTCTTCCAATCTATCTGCTTTACGTCAATCGAGTTTGGGTGATTATAGTTTTTCAATCTCTGGTGGTAATCAAAAAAATGTTGGAAAAGATGGTGAAAATAAAATAGGTTATTTTGGTTCTGTTTCCTACAAGAACGAAACGGAATATTACGAAAATGCTCAAAACAATAATTATTTCAAGGACCCTAATTCAAGTATTTTTGAACTAGATCCTTCAAATACTCAGAACGGCGATCTAGGCATTAATAATGTTATTTTAAGCGGAATGGGTGGTGTTTCTTATAAGACTAATAATTCAAAATTAAAGTTAAATCTACTGCACATTCAAAACGGAGAATCTTCGGCAGGTAGCTTTTTTCAATCGAGATTTGATACAGATTTTATTGATTTGAAGAAAGACAATTTAGAGTATACTGAAAGGTCAATTTCAAATCTTTTATTTTCTGGAACTCACAGCTTAGATAATGGAGGTTGGAAAATTGAATGGAAGTTATCACCAACAAGATCATCGATACAAGACAAGGATGCAAGAACCACATCTTTTCAATTAACTGATGATGGAGGATATAGAGTTCCAACGAACACCCGACCAACAAGAATCTGGCGTGATTTAAATGAAATTAATGTTGTTTCTAAAATAGATATTACCAATAAACTTTCATTATTTGGTAACGATGCTCTTTTTAAGTTTGGTTTATTTGGTTCTTACAAGCAAAGAGATTATGACATATATAGTACTCAAATTACCGTTAACTCTGGGGTCACAGGCAATGCTGATGAATTACTTTTTCCGGAAAATATTTGGTCACTTACTAACACAAATGGAAATCATATTGATTTGACATATAACCTTATCCAACAAGGTAAATCTTTTGATGCAAGTCAAAATAATTATGCAGGGTATAGCTCAGTTGAGTTTAAAATAAGTCCAAGTTTTAGATCAATCATAGGGCTCAGAGCTGAAAATTATTTTACAACTTACACAGGTCAGGATAGCTCTGGGTTTCAAAACTTAGTTGATGAAAAAGTAATTGATAAATTTGATGTTTTTCCTTCTGCAAATTTCATTTTTGCTATCACAGAGAACAGCAATTATAGATTATCCTATTCAAAAACAACTGCTAGACCCTCTTTTAAAGAAGCTTCTATTGCAGAAATTTTTGATCCCCTTTCAAACATAACTTTCATTGGAAATTTAAATTTAAAACCAACTTATATTGATAATATAGATTTAAGATTTGAAAATTTTGGAGAAGGAAATGAATTGTTTGCAATAAGTGCTTTTTATAAAGTATTTAAAGACCCTATTGAACTTAGTTATTATGAGCAGGCTCGGGAAACATTTCAACCAAGAAATCTAGGTGAAGCGAAAGTCTATGGTCTTGAAATTGAATTTAGAAAAAATTTGAACAATTTTTTTAATGCGAATATTAATGCTTCGTTGATTGAATCCAAACAAACTTATGGACAAGTTGAAACGAACTTAAGAACGCTTGCACTTAGAGATGGTGAAACGCTTACAGGTTCAAGACAACTTCAGGGTCAATCACCATATTTGATTAACGCTAGTTTAGATTTCAACAATCAAAATGGAACAAGAGCTGGCCTGTACTTTAACATGCAAGGTAAAACTCTAGAAGTCGTTGGTGCTGGTTATAATCCTGATATATATACTCATCCATTTGAAAGTTTGAACTTCACTTTTTCAAAAAGCTTTGGTCAAGAGAGTAAAAAATC
>PKDV01000097.1 GCA_002862715.1 Flavobacteriaceae bacterium
GCAATTCGTTAATTTGATTTGGAATTATTTTTATATCGATTATCAATTTTTTATAAGAAACATGTGAAAAAATCAAAGTAATTTTTTTTCTATCACCAACTTCTAGCTCATAATATCCATTTTCATTTGAAAATGTAGTTTTTCCATCTTTTGAAACCACATTAACAAATGGAATTATTTCCTCCTCAGTATTTGTAACAATACCTTTGAGAAAAGTATTTTGTGAAAATGAAAGAGTAACTCCTAAACAAAAACAAAAAATAATTCGGAAATAGTAATACATTTAATTTATAAACGGTATCAAAGCTAAAAACATTATTTCGGAATAATAAATTTTTATAAATTAGATAGGGTCACAATTATTTAAAAATGAAAAATTCTTTGGAAATTCTTCTTGAAATACAAAACCATGTATTTTCACTTGTGAAAGAAGTTGACTTGCTTAAAAGCGACAAAAGAAAATTAATAGATGAAATTAATATTCTTAAAAATAAATTAGATTCACAAAGTATAGAAAATAAAAAATTTAAAGAAAAATATAATTCTCTCAAATTTTCTAAAGGTGTTGACGAAAAATTTAAAAAGAAAGCTATTTTTCACATCGAAACTATTATTAATGAGGTTGATAAGTGTATCAATAAGTTAGAAATATCAGAATAATGCAAAAAATTAAACTTACTATTGCTGGAAGAGTATATCCACTTAATGTCAATAAAGATGATGAATCTCAAATCAGAGAATCTGCAAAATCAATTAATTCAATGATTAATCATTTTGAAAAAAATTATGCTGTTAAGGACAAACAGGATGTTCTAGCCATGTGTGCCCTTCAAATTGCTGTTCAATCTATAAAAGACTTTGATTCTAGTAAAAAAGAAAATAATGATCTAAATAAAAAATTATTAGATTTAAACGAATTTTTAAAAAAATATTCAGAGAATTAAGTAAAACAAAACCTATATCAATTTTTTTTGATAAACTCAACGCTTATCAAATTAAAAAGAGCGAGTCTTAAATTCTAAAGTAGGCCAATTATTTTGGAAACTTGAACATTTAGTTAGCTCTAAACCTGAAAATCAGGAGTTTATGCAAAATTTTGATGTAGGTTTTAATAATTTGAGGGTAATTTGTTTTGTTCAAATAAATTATGAATCCAGAGTATTAATACTCCAAATCCTACTGCAGTTAGAATTAGTGCAACGTTTTGAAGGCCAGTAACGCTAAAAGATAATTTTACGAGAATTGTAGAAATTACAAATCCAGAATTTCTAATAACCTTATTAAACTTATCAGTATGTGAAAATGAAAATAAAACGAGTAATACATCAACAAGTATTAAAACAGTGAAAAAATCGTCAAAAAATATGTAATTAATGTCAACTGCTGAGGCTACATCCTGACCATCTGCTATCAAACCACTTGTCCATAAAAAAATGTTATACAACCCTATAATTATAAAAGCAGGAACCAACGACACCGATATTCCTTTTTTAGTTTTAATGAATTTTAATAATTCAGCATTGGTTTCAGAAAGTTTCATCAATTTTCTAACTCTGAATTTGTTCATTTTATAAAAAAAATGAATTAATAGAAATAAAATTAAAGTTGATATAATATCATAAATGAATTGAAGATTTTCTGCTGTTTGAAACCACTTTTCATCAAGTGATATATTAGATAAGTCTTTAAAAAGTCTTCTTATTACAATTAACATTATTATTTCATATTGTTTTCCAATATATATGGTCATAGACTTAGGCAGATAATAAATTAATAAATAAACTTCGTAGATTAGAATAAAGGAAAAAGGGGTATAAATTGCCGAAATGGGATTTGTAAATAAATCATTTTCCGAAAAAAATGCAAATAAATTTAACTGATTCAAAAAAATGAGAGATAGGTGAATTATAAAACTAATTATAGCAATTCTGATAATAATTTTTTCAATTCCCTTTTTCGTTTGTTCATCTAACAAAAACTTGTGAAGTTTTTCAATCATAATAATTTCTTTTGTAGCGAAGGGGGGACTTGAACCCCCGGCCTCCGGGTTATGAATCCGACGCTCTAACCAGCTGAGCTACCTCGCCTTGTAGGCCAAAGATATAATTTTGTTTGATTGATATCTTTTAGAATTTGAAACAATTCTTTCAAACATCACGATAAATATATATATTGGCATTTTATTAATTATGATAAAGTCAAAATTTGAATTAGAATTTACTATACAGGCATCACCACAATTATTGTTTCAGTACTTGAGTACTCCATCAGGTCTCTCCGAGTGGTTTGCGGACAATGTTAACGCAAGAACCGAAAGATTTTCTTTCTTTTGGGATGATTCCGAAGAAGACGCAATCTTATTGAAAAAAAAATCTAATGAATTCGTAAGATTCAAGTGGTTAAATGGAGATGAAGATCAAGATGATTGTTTTTTTGAAATGAAAATTGAAGTTGATGAAATTACAAAGGATGTCTCAATAATTGTCACTGACTTCGCTGAAGAAGACGAAGTAGAGGAAGCAAAAATGCTATGGGAAAGTCAAATTGGAGACTTAAAGCAGGTTCTGGGTTCAATGTAGAATCATTAATATGATTAATCATAATGGAAAGATAATTCCTGAAAGTTCAAAGGAACTACAAATCACAAATAGAGGATTTTTATATGCAGACGCAGTTTTTGAAACTCTCAAATATTCAAACAATCATATTCATTTTTGGGAAAGCCATTATTTCAGATTAATGTCTGCAATGAGAATCTTTCGTATGAAGATACCGATGTCATTTACTCCTGAATTTTTAAACAACGAATGTTTGAAATTAATTGAAGCAAATGGTAATAAAAATTTATCATATAGTTTGAGGTTTAGTGTATACAGATATGGAAATGGAAAATATTTACCAAATTCAAACGATATTGGCTACACAATTAGTATTGAAGAATTGGAACAAATTGAATATAAATCTAGAAAAAAATACAAAGTTGAGCTATTTAAAGATTATTACGTTCAAAGAAGCATGCTCTCAAATTTAAAGTCATCAAATAAATCCTTGAATGTAATCGCAAGTATTTTTATTAATGAACAAGGTTTTGACAATGCAATTTTAATTAATGATGCAAAAGAAGTTACCGAATTTATTAATGGCAATATATTCATAATACAGGGAAATAAGATAACAACACCTCCACTGGGTTCTGGATGTTTAGATGGAGTAATGAGAAAGCATATTATGATTATTTGCAAACAATTAGGTTTTGAGGCAGTGGAAAGTAAAATTTCTCCATTTGATTTACAGAAGGTTGATGAAATATTTATGACCAACTCGATATCAGGTGTTCAAGGAATAACAGACTACCGAAGAACAAATTATTCAACTCAAACGAGCGAATTAATTCAAAATGAGTTAAATAATATTGTCAGTTAAGTCCAGGATAATCTGGTGACATGAAAAAATAAGCAGTCTCACCCCCAATATCTTTTATGATCTTGCTCCAAAGGTTGTTTTTTATTTTTATCAAATCATAATCATTTTTGATAATTAACCATGATTTTAATTTTATTTCATTTTCTAATTGATTTTTTTCCCAGCCAGAGTATCCTGAAATGAATTTGAAACTATCTACATGAAATTTTTTTTCTTTGATTCCATTCATTATAAAATTAAAATCACCACCCCAAAATAAATTTTTACCGATTTTAATTGATTCTGGAATATTTTTATTGTTGTGGATATAAAAAAGCTTATCGTTATTTACTGGTCCACCCTCAAATAAAGGGACATTAAGTTTTGACCATTGAATTAAATCATCTAAGCAGTAATTTGTCTGTTTATTAACAATAAAACCCATTGAGCCAGTCCCTGAGTTTTCAATCATTAAAATAACTGATCGGCTAAAAACATGATCATTCAATATTGATGGACTGGCAACTAGTAACTTTCCAATCATTATGAGAAGTATGAATTTTCAGGGACTTTAAAACCATTTAAAAAGTCAGATATTTTTAAACTTTTCTTTCCCTCCAAATGTATTTCGTTTATATAAATTATTCCATCAACAACGTTTACAATTAATTTTTTTTTATTTTCCATAATTATACCACATTCCCCTGATGGCTCACAGTTTTCATAATAGATTTCTTTTATTTTAGCTTTTAATTTCACATTTCCAAAAAAAACATATGTCCATGCGCA
>PKDV01000011.1 GCA_002862715.1 Flavobacteriaceae bacterium
ATCTTCAAATATTTTAACATCATCATCAGTTAAAGTGAAAGGTTTTTCATAAATATTATAATCAAATTCACTTTCATCAAAGTATTCACGATTTTGAATCCATAAATCACAAACTGCTGCAATAGAAATCAAAATGATAAAAATATTTTTGGAAAATTTTTTCTTCCAAAAAAAATAAATTAAAATAAAAACTATACTTACATAAACAATTAGATTTAAAATATCTTTATTTATCAATTCTGCTCTTGAGCTAACTAATGGAGTCATAATTTGTGGATACTCCAAAAAAGGCTCATTATTTGATGTAAAAGAGAACAGACCTTGTGTACCAGCAATAAGAATGGATATAAATACTATAAAAATTGCCCCTACTATAATTATGTTTTTAAAAATTTTCTTTGAGTAAATATTTTGAATCATATAATTTAAACCAATCATGGATGTGAAGGGCACAATTATCATAATTATCACTTGAGCTGAACTTACCGCCCTGAATTTGTCATATAATGGAAAGCTGTCTATAAAAAATTGTGTGATCTGTGGTATATTTTTACCCCATGAAAACAATAATGAGATAACAATAAGTGTATATACAATTATTCTTTTATTTCCCTCTATTGATATTAAACCCAATAATGAGAAAAACAACACAACTATTCCTAAATATACTGGTGCAGCTACAATAGGCTGATTACCCCAGTAAGGTCTAGCAAATCTAAATATTGTGTTTCTTGTTTCAGGGTCTTCAATTGAACGCAAGAATTTAACGAATTCGGAGTCAGGCGAAAAAATATTTGTAGAACTTCCACCTACAATATTGGGAGAAAAAAAAGTTAGTGTTTCTAAAAACCCATAGCTATACTCAGTTATGTAATCAAAAGAAAGTCCTTTGGAATCATCAATTTTTTGACTTCCGTCCACATTTATTGTAACATCGTTATTACCTCTTGTACTTTGTTTAGAATATTCAATTGTTGATAACACTAATTGTGCATTAAGCATCAGTGCCAAAAATCCTATAAAACAAATTTTAAAAATTACATTGAACGAGTTTTTAATCTCATTTTTTTTATATGAATTAATAAACCAAGTCAATACAATTACTATAGTCATAATTAATGTATAGTAGGTCATTTGCAAATGGTTTGCGTGAACTTGCAAGGCCAGCCCCAATAAAAGCCATAGATATCCAATTTTATTTTTGTCAAATAAAACTTGAAATAATCCCAAAAAAACCAATGGAGCATAAGCTAGTGTTAGAGCTTTGGTATTATGCCCTACCATTAAAATTATAATGTAATATGATGAGAAAGCATATGCTAATGACCCGAAAAATGAAATTGGAATTGAATATTTCCTACTAATTGAAAAAAGGTAAAAAAAGAACATGTATAGGAAAAGTAAATTTGCAGGTCTAGGTAAAAACAACAAAACATCATCAATAACTGCTAAAAAATCATATTTATGTTTGGAGGTGATTTGATACGTGGGCATACCAACAAAAGCATTGTTAATCCAATATGGTTCTTCATCAAAATTATCTCTATGCTCAATGATTTCTCTTTGCATTCCTTTGTATTGTAAAATGTCGGATTGAATGATTTCTTTCCCAGAAAATAGAGGGTAAAAATATACCATTGAAATCAACGCAAAAATTGATACCACTGCAATATGCGGCAACCAAATTTTAATAAAATTTTTATTCATCAACACTAAAATACAACTATGTACATGATTACAAGAAATTATAATTCATGTATATTTGATTATGTTGTCAATTATACCAAGAATCTTTTTAATATTATTGGCATTTGTTCTGCCATTAAATTTCTTGTTCTCTCAATACACAGAAGTAATTAATAGCAATAGACCGAGTCAATCAATGGGAGCTTTTAGCGTGGGTAAAAATGTTTATCAATTTGAGCAAGGAATAAGCTTTCGCAGTGGAAATTTCAACAAATTATATAATTCATCTTTTTCTGGCATTGGTACAAATATCCAAATAAGAGTAGGCTCGTTAAGAGACAATTTAGAATTTATTGGCTCATTAGATTTCCAAATGGACAATTTAATCTATCAAAATCAGTTAGGTAAAATTTCAAAAAAAAGAAATGGATTTGATGAAATAGCGCTAGGTGCAAAATATTTAATATATGATCCTTTCAGGAAGGTAGATAAGTACAAGGTTAATATTTACAGCTGGAGAGCAAATAATAAATTTAGATTTCGAGATTTAGTCCCAGCAATTTCAATTTACGGCGGTTTGCAATTAAAATCAGGAGTTGTATACCCATACCAAGAAAAGTTTTATGAACTTTTTAATTTTAATTATAGAACATTGGAAGAGCCATTTATTTCAAGCAGTACTTTATTAATTTTTCAACAACATATTTTACCAGGATTTGTTATAACCCACAATCTTGGTTTAAAATATTTATTAAGTGATTATATGCAAACTAAAATTATTGGAACATTAACATATAGTACCAATCCTAAGCTTTCTTTTTTTGGAGAATATGTTTACGACAACAGTAATTTACACAATAACATTACAATTGCTTCAGGAGCAGCATATTTAATAAACAAAAGTCTTCAAATCGATTTTGCTACAAGTTATTCAATTAAAAACACTCCGAGATTATTTTCAGCTGGTTTGGGCTTTTCCTACAGATTAGATAAATATAATATTTATGAGGCTGGTCCACAAGATTTAGCTGAAATGAAGCTGATAAGAAAAGAAGAAAGAAGAGAAAGAAAAGCAAAAAAAAACTTAATTAAAGAGAAAAGAAAATCCGAAAAAACAGCAAAAAAACTAGAAAGAAAACAAAGAAAAATTCAAAAAAAGATTAATAGAAAAAATGATTGAAGTTTTAGAAGTAAACAATCGAAAAGATTTTGACGAATTTTTTTCATTTCCACACAAATTGTACAAGGATTGTAAACAATGGGTTCCCCCTATTATATCAGAAGAAAAAAATATTTTTAATCCAAAAAAAAATAGTGTGTTTGATCACGCTTTGGCTAGATTATTTCTTGCTAAAAAAAACGGTGAGGTAGTTGGTAGGATTGCTGCAATGATTAATTGGATTGAAATTGAAGAGCAAAATAAATCTAAAGTTAGATTTGGTTGGTATGACACAATTGACGATATATCGGTGAGTGAAATGCTTATTAAAGCGGTTGAAGGAGTTGCAATTGCCGAAGATATGAAGTTTATAGAAGGACCTATGGGCTTTTCAAATATGGATAAAGCAGGATTGCTTGTCGATGGATATGAACACATGAATACAATGATAACATGGTATCATTATCCCTATCAAAAGGAACATTTGGAAAAACTTGGATTGGTTAAGAAAAGTGAATGGATTGAATTCAAAATATATATTTTTTCAAAAGAAGAAGCTCCAGAAAAGGTAAAAAAGATATCGAATCTAATTAAAAAGAGATATAATCTTCGTACGCTGAAATTTAATTCTACAAAAGACATTCTCCCCCACATAGATTCAATGTTTAATCTGTTAAATCAAACATATAATAAATTGGAAACATTCGTTCCAATACAAAAAGAACAAATTGAGCATTATAAAAAAAAATATATTTCATATATACATCACGACTTTGTAAAATGCATTGTGGATGATTCAAACGAAATGATTGGATTTGTAATTACAATGCCTTCATTCACCAAGGCATTAAAGAAAATAAATGGAAAAATGTTCCCATTTGGATATTTTCACCTCATTAATGCACAAAGAAATAATAATAAAGCAGCATTTTATTTAATTGGTGTAAAAGAAAATTACCAAAACAAAGGGGTTGCTGGGGTGATTTTTCAAGAAATTCAAGAAATGTTTAATAGAAGAGGAATTACTGAGGTAGAAACAAACCCAGAACTAGAAGAGAATAAGGCAATTCATGGAATGTGGAAAAATTACAGACATGAACTTCATAAAAGAAGAAGAACATACACCAAAAAAGTAAAACATTGAATCTTTCAGATACGATTGTAGCTCTTTCAACAGCTCAAGGTACTGCTGCAATTGCTGTGATTAGAATTAGCGGAAATAAATCCATTAAAATAATAGATAAGTTGTTTGAATCAAAGACTGGTAAATCTATCGCTGAATATGAATCAAAAAAA
>PKDV01000053.1 GCA_002862715.1 Flavobacteriaceae bacterium
GAAGCACCTACAGGTGTTGCAAGAACTTATCCTAACCACATTGGAAATGAGTCAGCAAGAGGAGCAGAATTCAGGGGCTCTAAAGCAAATCATACTACAATTCTACCTTTTACAAGGTTAATTGGAGGTCCAATGGATTATACCCCAGGAATTTTTGAAATGGATCCAAGAAAAAACAGACCAGGATTTCAACCTAATTTGAATGAAACCATTCCGCCTGGTGCTGTTACTACAACTTTAGCAAATCAGTTAGGATTGTATGTAGTTATGTATAGTCCCCTTCAAATGGCCGCTGACCTTCCCAAAAATTACATGAGATTTCCGGATGCATTTCAGTTTATTAAGGACGTTGCTTTGGATTGGGATAAATCCGTTTATCTAGAAGCTGAGCCAGGTAGATTTATAACAATAGCTAGAAAGGAAAAAAATAGTGATAACTGGTTTGTTGGTAATAGCAATGGATATAATACAAGAAATGCTACTGTTGATTTTTCTTTTTTAGATGGTGAAAAAAAGTATGTTGCAACTATTTACAGAGATGGCAAAGAAGCTGATTATTTAACTAAACCACAAGAATATGTAGTTGAATCAAAAATAATTACCAGTAAAACAAAATTAAAAATTAGAACAGTTGCTGCTGGAGGATTTGCGATTAGTGTATACCCAAATAAATAAGCTATTGAGTTGAGTTTTTCTTTCAAATTTTACATTTTAGCTCTTGTTTTATTGTTTAATATTAACGCATGTGTTAAAAATGAAAATAATTCAATTTTATTTGAAGAAGTAAATACCAAAAAACAACTTAATGGTAAATTATATAGAATAAATAACTTTTACTCAAAGTATACACAATCCAGAAATATTGATATATGGATTCCAAAGAACTATTCAAAGGAAAAAATTTACTCTGTATTATACATGCACGATGGTCAAAATTTGTTTGACAATGAAAAAACATGGGGAGGAACTGATTGGGGTGTGGATGAGAATGCATCAACGATAATGTTAGAAGGCAATATTAAAGATTTTATTGTTGTTGGTATTTGGAACGTAGCAAAAAATAGATTTGGCAACTATTTTCCAAAAAAAATATATAATAAGCTCAGTAACAAAGACCAAAAAAAGTTAAAGGATATGGCAATTACTAATGGATACGAATTTGTTTTGGACTCTGATGATTATTTAAAGTTTCTGGTTTATGAGCTAAAACCGATAATTGACAAAAATTTTAAAACATCGAAAAATAAAAACGATACTTTTATAATGGGTTCAAGCAGGGGTGGGCTTATTTCTTTGTACGCATTGTGTGAATATCCAAAAATTTTTGGTGGCGCTGCATCATTATCAACGCACTGGTTAGGTACATATAGTAACAACAACAATGATATACCAAAAAAAACAATAGATTATTTAAAAATGAATCTTCCAAAAACAGAAACACACAAAGTTTATTTGGACTACGGAAATCTTGGGCTAGATGAGTTGTATCTTCCTTTCCAGAAAAATTTAAATTCATTTGCTATAAATAATAGAAATTTCAGAAATATTTTTTTTGAAAATCACGATCATTCTGAATTTTATTGGAACAAAAGGTTGCAAGTCCCATTAAAATTTCTTTTGACAAACTAATTCTAAATTCATGAAACAAATCATTACAATTTTAATTATTTCAATAAATTACAATTTATTGTCACAAACTTTTAAGAACCCAATTATTGCTGGTGGATATCCTGATCCTTCCATTTGTAAAGTGGGAAACGATTTTTATATTGTTAATTCGTCTTTTGAATATTTTCCTGGCTTACCAATACATAAAAGTAATGATTTGGTGAACTGGGAATTAATTGGTCATGGATTGCATAGAAAGGAACAATGCCAGACAAATGTTAACTTGGTAGATGTTCAATCAAATGGCGGAATTCATGCACCATCAATACGATACCATGATGGTAAATTTTATATAATTACAACTAATGTCTACAGCGACCCATCTTCTAAAAAATCTGGTGTTGTAAATTTTATAGTAACCGCTAGTAACCCAGCTGGTCCATGGTCAGATCCAATAGTGGTAAAGGGTGCCCCAGGAATTGATCCTGACATATTTTTTGATGATAATGGTAAAATATGGTATGTTGGTAACCATGGGCCTGAAAATCCAAGATTCAATGGAGAAGGTGAGATTTGGCTTCAAGAGCTGGAACCAAAAACATTTCAATTAACTGGTGAAAGATTTTTTCTATGGCGAGGTGCATGTGGTGGTACATGGGCAGAGGGACCACATATATATAAAAAAGATGGAAGATATTATCTGCTAATTGCTGAAGGTGGAACACATTTTAACCATGCGGTAATGATTGCAGTTAGCGATAAAATTCAAGGTCCATATGTATCAAATGACAGAAATCCAATCTTAAGTACTAGAAATCTATCATATGATAATTGGGTTCATAGTACAGGTCACGGTGATCTAGTAGAACTTGATGACGGAAGATGGTTTATGGTTTCACTTGGAATTAGGGGAGATGTTGAAAGGGCTTCAAATATGGGAAGAGAGACCCATATAATGCCTGTTGTGTGGGAGAGAGAGCCATACGAGTGGAAAGAAAAAAAATATTTGTGGCCAGTTGTAGCACCAAAAACAGGACGAGTTTTAAGAGAAAATATTATGATTTTTAAAAACTCAAAATCACAAAATACAACTAGTTTTTACGACGATTTTAACAAAGAACAAATGAATCTTAAATGGAATTTTAGGCGTGTTCCCATGGATAATATTTTTAGTTTATCAGATGTTCCCGGATTTTTAAGATTGTTTGCTTTTACTGAAGAAATTCGTGAGAGAGGTAGGGCTAGTTTGGTTGGTTTTAACCAAACTGAAAGTGATTTTGAATACTCAGCTAAAATAAAACTCAATTTGAAAAATAATCAAACCGAAGTAGGAATAATAATTATTCAAAAGGATGATAACTACATCTCATTTAATGTTAAAAAAAATCGTGACAAATTAGTTCTTGGTTTGAGTGTTAAAGAAAGCGATAAAGAAAAATTCGTCTTTAAACAAGAAAATGTAGAATTGCCTGAGAATGAAATTTTACTTAAAATTATTTCAAAAAATGAGCGCTATGAATTTTTTTATTCGAATAATGAAAACGATAGCTACAAATTATTTGGTTCAACAACATCTAATTTGGTTTTAAGCAAAGGCTACACTGGAGCACAACTGGGTCTTTATGCCACTTCAAATGGAAAAAAATATTTTGATAAGGGATATGCAGATATTGACTGGGTAAGTTACATACCAGCTCCAAGAAAAAATTAATATTTACCAAAGTTTTAATGTTGGAGATAAATATTGTGTCGAATAATATATAAACAAAATTTTTTAATATTTAAATATTTTTTTTCATAAATGTAATTTTAATCATATAAAAGTTTATATTTGCGCTCGTTTAAAAATAGAAAAAACTAATATTATGGCTAAACAAACATTTGACCGTTCGAAACCACACTTAAACATTGGGACTATCGGACATGTCGATCACGGAAAAACTACTCTCACTGCAGCAATTACTAAAGTTCTGGCTGATGCGGGATTATCTGAAGCAAAAAGTTTTGATCAGATTGATAACGCACCAGAAGAAAAAGAGCGTGGTATTACTATCAATACATCACATGTTGAATATGAAACTTCAAACAGACATTATGCTCACGTTGATTGTCCAGGACATGCTGATTATGTAAAAAATATGGTTACTGGAGCTGCCCAAATGGATGGAGCTATTCTAGTAGTCGCCGCTACTGACGGACCAATGCCACAAACAAGGGAACATATACTTCTTGGTAGGCAAGTTGGAGTTCCCAGAATTGTTGCTTTTTTAAATAAAGCCGATATGGTAGATGATGAAGAGTTGCTAGAATTAGTTGAAATGGAAGTTCGAGAGCTATTAAGCTT
>PKDV01000013.1 GCA_002862715.1 Flavobacteriaceae bacterium
ACATTTTTTTTCATTATAATTTCTCCGCGTATTGTAAATCTAATAGGTAAGTTATTACCTGAAACTTTTAATGGTATTGTCCTAATTGTTTTAACATTTCTTGTAACATTATCTCCAAATATTCCATCACCTCTTGTAAGAGCCTTAACTAACTCTCCGTTCTCATATGTAACACTTATCGAAACCCCATCAAATTTAAGTTCACAAGTGTAATTAATGTCATCACTTTTTAAAATTTTTTTGATTCTTTTTTGCCATTCATATATTTCTTCAATTTCATAAGAGTTATCAAGTGAATACATTTTATATTGGTGTTTTTCAGAATCAAAATTTTTAGTTATTTCCCCTCCAATTCTTTGGGTAGGAGAATTAGAATCATAAAAATTTGGGTATTTTTCCTCAAGTATCTTTAGTTTTCTTAATTTCATATCAAACTCATAATCTGAAATAATAGGAGAATCATCTATATAATATAGCTTATTATGATTGTGAAGTTCATCTCTAAGTAACTTGATTTCTTTTTCTATGTTCATTTTTTTATAGCACTTATAAATCTATTTTTTTCATTTAAATCTCTTTTAACTTCTATATTATGAAATTTATTTTTTTGTAATATATGTTTAATTTTAATAAGGTTTTCAGAATAAAATTCAAAATACAGCTTACCCCCTTTCCTTAAAGATTTTTTACTAAAATTAACTATAGCATTATAAAAAATCAATGATTTATTATTTGGAACAAAAATTGCTTCATTTGGCTCAAAGTCTAAGATAATTTTACTTGTATTTTTTTTTTGATTTTCAGGAACATATGGAGGATTAGAAACTATAATGTCGAAAACATTATCAGATTTATCATTGAGGATATCAAATTTTTTAAAATTTATTAATGTCTTATTTATTTTACTATTAAAAATCGCAATTTTTATTGCATTAGTACTTTTTTCATATGCATGAACATCCCATTCCGATCTATTCTTTTTAAATGCGATTGATATGCAACCGGATCCAGTTCCAATATCTAAAACTTTAATTTTTTTATTTTTTTTTTCGGATGATAATACCCAATTTACCAATTCTTCAGTTTCTGGTCTTGGAATTAAAACATTTTGATTGGTTTTTAAAATTGTATTTAAAAAATAAACCTTGCCGATTATGTATTGTATTGGTATACCTTTTTTAAGTTTATCTAAAACGTTGATGAAATATCCAATCTTTGGAACTTTTTCATTATTTTTTATATAGACTTGTGCTTTATTTAGATTTAATTTTTCTTCAATAATTATATTGTAAATACTTTGAATTTCATTATCACTATATAATAAAGAAATCTCTTTTTTAAAAAAATTATTTAGTTCTTTGAATGTCAATTAATAAATTTGAATTATAATCTAGGATTTTAATATAAATAATGGCAAATAACCACAACACCTTCATGAATAGATGTATAAAATTAGCAAAAAACGGAACTGGTTTGACGTATCCGAATCCATTTGTTGGTGCAGTTATTATTGAAAATGATAAAATAATAAGTGAAGGGTGGCATATGAAAGCTGGAGAAATGCATGCTGAAGTTGCAGCTATAAAAGGACTAAAAAAAAAACATTCAAAAAATCTCACTTTATATGTTAATCTTGAGCCATGTTCACACCATGGGCGAACCCCCCCTTGTTGTGATTTAATTATAAAAAGTGGTATAAAAAAAGTTGTCATTGGCTGTGAGGATCCAAACCCAAAAGTTTCAGGAAGAGGAATAAAAAAGCTTATCAATGGAGGAGTAGAAGTTATTTCTGGAATTCTTGAGGATGAATGTATTGAACTAAACAAAAGATTTTTTACAGTCCACAAAAAAAATAGACCCTACATTATTTTAAAATGGGCTGAGTCGCTTGATGGATTTATTTCACCACACACAAAAAATAAAAACAAGCCCTACTGGATTAGTGATATTTACAGCAGACAATTAACTCACATGTGGAGAACTCAAGAGAACTCTATTATGGTAGGATATAATACTGTAGAGAGCGATAATCCAAAACTTACTTCAAGACATATTTATGGGAAAAATCCGATAAGGATAATAATTGATGTAAAAAATACCTTGAATCGCGAAAAAAATGTATTTAATAAAGATGCAACTACAATAATATTTAATTCTTTAATTAATAAGAAAGATAAAAATATTGAATTTATTAAAATCAACGAAAAGAATAATCTAGATGAAATTTTGAGAAAGTTGTATGAGAAGGATATACAATCGATAATAATTGAAGGAGGAAAAAAAACAATTGAAGAGTTTATCAATAATAAAAAATGGGATGAATGTAGGATTTTCAAAAGTAAAAGAAAACTAAAAAAGGGAATAAAATCTCCAACAATACATTCAGATAAAAAAATTCAAAAATTAATCGTCAGTGATTATTTAGAAATATTTAAAAATAATAACACATAAAATTTTTAAAAATAAATTTGATGAACAATGTATAAGAAGATACCTTCTAAACGTTATGCAAAAACATTAAAGATGTTAAAAAGGGTTTGTCCAGCACCAGCAGTGGTGTTTGACCTTGGGGTTAGCAATCCTTTCTCAGATATTATGAAACTAAACAATTATAAAGTTTATAATACAAAAGGAGAAGATTTAGATGATAATCCAAATATTACAATTCCCAAAGATGTTGAATTAGTAACTGGATTTGAAATTCTTGAGCATTTAGTATCACCCTACCCTCTTTTAAAAAATATCAAGTGTAAAAAAATATTTGTGACAGTACCTATTAAACTTTGGTTTGCAAGCGCTTATAAGAGCAAGTCAGACCTGCGAGACAGACATTTTCATGAATTTGAAACTTGGCAGTTTGATTGGCTTCTTGAAAAATCTGGATGGAAAATTATTAAAAGAGAATATTGGAAGAATCCTTCAAATAAAGTTGGTTTTAGACCAATACTAAGAAGATTTACTTACAGATATTATGCAGTATATGCTGAAAGGTTTAAATAAATTAAATAAGAATCTACAATGATGTATGATTATAGAAATTAATTGTGGATTATTATACACAAATAATTACAAGTAAAAACATTTAACAAGTATTCAAAAAATAAATTTGAATTTAAGAGAAGTAGCTAACAAATTTCAAATACTTTAGTTTTAATTGAAAAAAATTAAATAAGTAATAACTTACATTTTGTAAGAAAATATTTTCAAAAAAAATTTTTTTTTTATTTCATAATATGCACAAAACTTTCTAAAAATTCAATAGAAAAAAAACTTTTTTAAAAAAAAATTTTTATTAATATTTGTGTATCAATTAACAACATAATCAAAATCACATATTTTGTGTTTTGTTAATTTCATAATAACAATAAACAATTATATTACATGCAACAAACAGCTCAAAACACATGGTCAAATTGTCTTGAGTTTGTAAGGGATAATATAAATTCGCAAGCATACAAAACTTGGTTTGAACCCATCAAACCACTAAAAATCAATAATGGTTCTCTTAGTATTGAGGTGCCAAGTAAGTTTTTCTACGAATGGTTAGAAGAACATTATATTAAAATTTTAAAAGTTGCATTAGAAAAAGAACTTGGCAAAAACGCTAGACTTGTGTACGTAATCAAAATGGAAAACAAATTTGGTAACAGCTCACCCTTTACTGAAAAAATACCAAGCCAAGGAAATGATGTTATAAAAATACAAGATGTCGAAGCCCCGATGAGATCTCAAATAAGTGAATTAAGAAACCCATTTGTTATTCCTGGTATTAGAAATTTAAAAGTTGAATCACAACTAAATCCAAATTATAGTTTTGATAATTTTTTAGAAGGTGATGCTAATAGGTT
>PKDV01000072.1 GCA_002862715.1 Flavobacteriaceae bacterium
ACAGGTCTTCCATTTGTAAAGTCTGCTTAAATATTTAAAACCAAAAAAATAAATCCCAGAAAAAATATTTTTCTGGGATTTTTTTTATCTTATAGGTAGCCATTGAAAGCCAGCCGAATCCCAAATAAAATCAGTTGATTCCCAGTCGCTATCGTTGGAAAGGTTAACCTGAATGGTTCCAAAGTTTGTTATTACTAAAACTAAATTTAAAGGATCCAAAGAAGATACATTTCTGTATTCAGCAAAAGTGATTCTTCTACCATTGGCTATAGACGCATTGCTCGGTAAGTTTATTACTACAGTAGAGTTAACATTGACGTAAAACACATCATATTGGTCTAAGTCACTTAAAGTAATGGTGTGTGAACCTACTGAAGTAATTATAGGTGCAATTCGGTTATAACTTAATGCTGGCGATAAATCAACAGTGGCAGTATTACCATCTTCAATAGTTATGTTTAGTAAAGTACCATTAAGTTCAATATTGGTTATGTTCTGATCGTCAGAACCAACGTCATTTAAATTATTTAAATCTATTTCAATAGTATTACCGTCTTCCATGGTAAGAGAAAGGATATTATCAGAGCTTAAGTTTCCGGAAATTGTTTGGTCATCAGTTCCAACATCAGTTAAGTTACTTAAATCTATTTGAATAGTATTACCGTCTTCCATGGTAAGAGAAAGGATATTATCAGAGTTTAAGTTTCCGGAAATTGTTTGGTCGTCTGTTCCTGGAGGTCCTTGTGGCCCAATATCACCTTGCGGTCCAGCAGGTCCAACAGGTCCAACAGGTCCTTGAGGCCCAGGAACAGTTGAATCAGCTCCAGTATCACCTTGTGGTCCTTGCGGTCCAGCAGGTCCAACAGGTCCTTGAGGCCCAGGAACAGTTGAATCAGCTCCAGTATCACCTTGTGGTCCTTGCGGTCCAGCAGGTCCTTGTGGTCCAGTATCACCTTGCGGTCCTTGTTCACCAGTTTCTCCCTGTACTCCTTGTTCTCCTTGTGGTCCTCGTGGTCCAGTATCACCTTGTGGCCCTTGCTCACCAGTCTCGCCCTGTTCTCCTTGATTACCTTGTGGTCCTTGAGGTCCAGTATCACCTTGAGGCCCTTGTGGTCCAACAGGTCCTTGAGCTCCTACACTTCCAATATCAATTGAAGTTGTGTTACCGTCTTCAATCTCTATGTTAAGTACACTTCCAACAAGACTAGTGCTTAATGTCTGATCGTCTGTACCTATTAATGTTGATAAATCAACAGTAACACTGTTACCCCCATCAATCGAAATAATTAAGTCAGTACCATTTAATTGAGATTGAATTGTTTGATTATCAAAAGATGATAAATCAATTGATAAATTATTTCCATTTTCAATTTCAAGATTAAGAGTGTTGCCAACAAGATTTGAACTTAATGTTTGGTCATCTGTTCCAATAAGTGAAGATAAATCAACAGTCTGACTATTACCGTCTTCGATAGACAATATTAGGTTTGTACCATTAAGCTGAGTCTGTATGGTTTGGTCATCTGTTCCAATAAGTGAAGATAAATCAATAGTCTGACTATTACCGTCTTCGATAGACAATGTTAGGTCTGTACCATTAAGCTGAGTCTGTATGGTTTGGTCGTCTGTTCCAACAAGTGAAGATAGATCAACAGTGACAGAATTTCCTTCTTCAATTGAAAGAATCAAGTCTGTTCCAACCAATTGAGCTTGAATTAGTTGATTGTCGTCACCAGTGTTCAATGCATAAAATGCAAATGGAACATAATTCATTTCGTCGTATGAAACTTCAGTCCAATCAGTACAAGATGCGGTATAATCAATTTCAACTTTTAAAAATTTAGGTAAACCATCCCAATTCAAATCAACTAACCTTCCGGGTACACTTGGATTATCTCCTCTACCAATAACCAGACTTACTTGTCCATAGTAGTCAGTTGTAGTATTATGGGTTTCGGTATATTCGAGGTTTCCAAACTCATCGTAAATACTAAATCTTATACAAACATCTCTGTTAGAAAAAGGTGTTACTTGAGAGTCAACACCAGGGAGTTCAACACTTGGATATAAAATAATTCCTTGATAAGAAATACCGGGCTGAGAAAAAACATTGAATGATGCTAACAACATCAATACAAAAAACATATTTTTAAATTTTACAGCCATAATCTAATTCCTAGTGTTAATGGATTTTGACGAATTTTAAAATCCTCTTCATTATCAGTAACATTGAACATTGGCATAAATTCATAGGAAATGAAGAGACTAATTAAATCAGATGCATCAAATCTGGATTTTATACCAAGCATTGGAGCTACCCAAAGTCCTTTAAAATCTTCCTTTCCTGAGAGATCAATAACCTGTTCATTAATTTTTTGAGTTCCTTGAGATAAAATAGATGTTTGCGCTCCTACAGTTGCAAAAAAATTGATTTTAGTACACGAAGTACAAAACCTTCGATTAAAAAGCGTTAGAAAATTAAAATGAGTTTTAACAAAAGCACCTAAAAATTTGGTTTGATAATCTAAGTTTGTTGTAATTACTTTTCCTTTACTATTTGCCTCAAAGAATGATAAGCCAAAACTTATTTCATGATCTGAAAGTAAACTCCTTATGTAAGAAACTCTGAGTTCTTGTCCAGTTTGTGAGTAAAAATCCAAAGGAGGTACTTCAGTTTTATGTGAGTAGTTCGATGTGTTTTGACCAAATTCAAATACAATACCTTCTTGTGTGTAGCCGTTTATAGATAAAAGCATTAGCAATAAAATGGAAATTCTACAAAACAACACTATATTTAAAAAAAATAAAGGTTTGAAAAAATTCATTGTTTGCAATTTAATACTTTTTAGTTTTTCTTTATGCAGTCAGGACTTAATAAGGTCTAACAACTCTTCTACAATCCATTCTAACTCAAATTTAATTCTTCATTCAATTGGACAGACCATTGCACCTGAATTTAACAATATCATTTATTTTGGATTTAGATCTCCTTTGACTTTCTCAAATACTGTTGAGAATTTAATGTCAACATCTATATATCCAAATCCAACTAAATTCTTCATTAACATTGATTCAAGCTTAGAATTGACTAATTTTTATATCCATAGCCTAGACGGAAAAGTACTAAAGAAAGGAAAAATTAACCCAAACTATAACAGCATATCTATTATAGAACTGCCAAAAGGGGTTTTTATTGTTAGTATATACTCAAAAGGAAATATTTTAGCTTTAAAAGAAAAAGTAATAAAAGAATAAATTTCAATACTCGGTTATGAATGAAAATTCAAGTTTCAGAGCAATTAGCATATTATATTTATCAATTTTTGTATCAACTATTATTTCATGCAATACTAAAACCACAAATAAAGACGTCAAAAATGATGATACTCATATTTGTCTTCCAACCCCTCAAAATAAATTTTCTGAGAAGCCTGTAATTGTAAAAATTCAAAAAAAATCTAAGGATAATAAAAATATGGTTTTAATACCTGGTGGTGTGTTTTCGATGGGAGGAGATGGAGATGGATGGAAAGATGAATTCCCAAAACATAAAGTTGAAATTGATTCATTTTGGATGGATATAAATGAAGTAACCAATAATCAATTTTTAGAATTTGTTAATTCTACCGGATACATTACAACTGCTGAAAGAAACATTGATTGGAATCAAATTAAAAAGGATTTACCAC
>PKDV01000060.1 GCA_002862715.1 Flavobacteriaceae bacterium
GGTTTGGTTGCAAAAGTTGGTTTTTCCTTTGTAACGTTTGCCATAGAGGATATCATTATTCCTCCAGTCTCAGTTTGCCACCATGTGTCGACAATAGGGCATTTATTATTGCCTATATTTTCATTATACCAATTCCATGCTTCTTCATTTATAGGCTCTCCTACTGTACCAAGAACCTTTAATGAAGTTAGGTCATATTTATTAACAAAATCAATAGATTGTTTGGCTAATGCTCTAATAGCTGTAGGTGCTGTGTAAAAGTGATTCACTTTGTGTTTTTCACAAATTTCCCAAAATCTACCAAAGTCTGGATATGACGGAACACCTTCAAAAATTAATGTTGTAGCTCCTGATAATAATGGACCATAAACAATATAAGAATGTCCAGTAATCCATCCAATATCTGCAGTACACCAGAATATTTGATTAGGCTTATATTGAAAAACATTTTGAAATGAATAAGCCGTGTAAACCATGTAACCCCCACACGTATGTACCATTCCCTTCGGCTTTCCTGTCGATCCTGAAGTGTACAGTATGAAAAGTTCATCTTCACTATCCATAAGCTCAGCTTCGCAATAGTTATCAACTTTTTCAATTTCACTATGCCACCACTTATCAATATTATTCCAATTGACTTTCTGATTTGTTCTCTTTATGACAATATTAGTTTTTATTGAGGCACATTTATTTAGAGCATTATCAGCAATTTCTTTAAGATTTATAATTTTATCTCCTCTATATGCACCATCCGCTGTTATTAATAATGAACATTTTGAGTCATTGATTCTTGATGCTAACGCATCTGAAGAAAAACCACCAAAAACAACAGAATGAACAGCACCTATACGAGCACAAGCTAATAAGGAAATTGTCAGTTCAGGAATCATGGGCATGTAAATGCAAACTCTATCACCCTTTTTTATTCCATTAGATTTCAACATGTTTGCTGCCAAACAAACTTTTTCAAATAATTGTTTATAAGATAGTTTTGTAGATTTTTCTAATGGATTGTTGGGTTCAAAGATTACAGCAATTTTATCTGGATTTGTTTGAACATATCTATCCAAACAATTTTCCGTAATATTTAACTTCCCTCCTTCAAACCATTTAACTTCAGGCTCTTTAAAATCAAATTTTAAAGTATTTAGCCATTTTTTTTTCCATAAAAAATGATTTGCAATTTCTGACCAAAATTTTTCTGGATTCTTATTAAATTCTTTGCGTGCAAGTTCCAAAGATTTTTTGTCTCTGTATGCTAGGTCGTTCATATATTATGAGATTAATGCCTTATTAATTTTCTTCACTATACTAGGTCCTTGATAAATGAATCCAGTATAAATTTGAACTAATGTAGCTCCAGATTTAATTTTTTCAACAGCATCCTCAGCACTATTTATACCACCTACGCCGATAATGGGTAGTTTTCTATTTGTATATTTTGAAATATATTGAATTACATCATTACTCCTTTGTTTTAACGGTAGTCCACTGAGACCTCCTTCTTGATTAAGAATTGAATTTCCAGATTTTAAATTTTCTCTATTTAATGTTGTATTTGTAGCAATTACCCCGTCTATCTTTATTTCTAAAACAACATCAATTATGTCTTTAATTTCACTGTAACTTAAATCGGGTGAAATCTTTACTAAAATAGGTTTTCTTCTTGATTTTAGATTGTTAGTACTTTGTATCGCTGTAAGCAATTTCTTCAATGGCTTTTTGCTTTGTAAACTTCTTAGTTTTGGAGTATTTGGTGAACTTACATTAACAACAAAATAATCAACAACATCAAATAATTGATTAAAGGATTTAATGTAATCATCAGAAGCGTTTTGGTTAGGCGTTTCTTTGTTCTTGCCAATATTTCCACCTATCAAAACTTTTCGATTTTTTAGTAACCTTCGGCTAACTATTTCTGTGCCATCATTATTAAAACCTAGTCTGTTGATAAGAGCTTTATCTTTTTTTAGCCTGAAGATTCTAGGTTTTGGATTACCCTTTTGAGGTAATGGAGTTACAGTACCAATCTCTATAAATCCAAAGCCATAACATGAGAGTTCATTGAAAAGCTTTGCATCTTTATCAAAACCAGCCGCGAGTCCTACTGGATTAGGAAAGTTAATACCAAAAACATTTCTTTCTAAAGATTTATGTTTTAAATTAAAACTATTATCTATTATTTTATCAACAAAGGGGATTTTATGATAAAATTTTATCAAATTAAATGTCAAGTGATGCACCCACTCAGGATCAAATAAAAAAAGGAATTTTCTGATTAATTTATAATACATAAATTTTTTGCATAGAAATCTTTAAATCTTATTTCTTCGGATTCCTTGCTAATGTCATATCATAAGATATTGAAGTTCTTTCAATCTTAACTTTTCCAGCCATAGTTTCAATCACACATGTATCATTGGTGTTATTAACTTCAATTATCTTACCATGAATACCGCCTTTAGTTATAATTAAGTCTCCTTTCTTCAAATTATTTTTAAATTTTTTCTCTTTTCTAGATCTCAGAGTTTGGGGTAGAATTAAAAAAACAACCATAATTCCAATCATTAAAATTAAAAATACAGAACTATCCATGATAATTAATTTGATAAAGGAGAAACAACATTTGTTTTTATTCTAATTATATCTCTTCCTCTTTTTGTATTTGTAGTCAGTGTAACGGTTTTCATTTGGTTACCCGGTTTTTTTGTCGAATCAAACTTAACTTTAATATCCCCTTTATCACCAGGTTTGATAGGGATGTTTTTTGGATAATCAGGAACAGTACAACCACAACTTCCTTGTGCATCTGAAATAATTAAATCAGAATTTCCAGTGTTAGTAAAAACAAAAACTGTCTCAACTATATCTCCATCATTAATGGTTCCAAAATCATGTTCTTTTTTATCGAAAGTAATTTCAGGAAAATTATCTATAGATTCTGTTTTTTCTTGGGACTCAATAAGATTTTTTTGATTTATTTTCTTTGTGGGATCATTGTTGCATGAAAAAACAAAAATCGCCAATAAAATTAAAGTTGAATTTTTCATAATTATATTTTTTCAAATGTAAAAATATTACGTTAATCCATTTTCATTTTATGAATCATTTTTTTTGAACTAAAATCTTTTAGTAAATTATCTAAAACCCCATTAATGAATATTGCGCTTTTTGGAGTTGCATATTCTTTCGAAATTTCCAAATACTCATTAATTGTTGCCTTGACTGGAATTGAAGGAAAATACAATAGTTCTGAGATTGCCATTTTTAAAATTATATAATCAAGTCCTGCAATTCGTTCTTTATCCCAATTTGGTGTTTTCCCACTTAGCTGGTTTTCAATAAATTCTTCATTATTTATTGTTTGTTTGAACAGAGAAATCATAAAACTTACGTCATCATCTTTTTTAAAAAACTTATTTGATTTTGAACTATTTTTAAAAAGATTGTTGATGTTGCTACTAATAAGTGAGTTTACTAAGGGAAAATCATCAATACCTGTTATACTAATGTCCTCAACCAACTCTTGAAGCTTTAAATTACGAACTATATTTTTTTTGTAAATTTTT
>PKDV01000002.1 GCA_002862715.1 Flavobacteriaceae bacterium
TTAAATTTTACCATTATTTTAATTTTGATGAGAACGGATTGGTAATCCAAGGTGGTGATTATGGCGATGCAACTGGTGTTTTAATGGCTGTTCAACCAGATTCGGAAGGATAAAAAATCAACTTTAAACTGAATTAATTAAGGACTGAAATACTCAGTCCTTTTTTTTTGGTTTAAAAATTTCAAATATGATTATGTAGGCTATGAAAGAAATTGAAACGATAAGTGATCCTCTTCCTCCAACAATGTTTATTACAAAGGCATCAACTATCAGTAGTGAAATCACCAATACAATGAAAATTTTATTGTATTTATTTTTCATTTCTTTTTAAGTAATTCTTTTTTTGAATCATCTGTCCACCCGGCCTGTGATTTATATTTTACAATATATATATTAATATCTGCTTGACTTTTATATTTAGTATAATAAATCTTTAAATCAGCCTGAGATTTGTAATCAACCTTGAACCACAATCCATTATTATATTTGGCTTGAGACTTATAATCTACATTATATACAAGTAGATCGGCTTGGGATTTATAGTCAACCACGTGAACCATAAGGTCAGCTTGAGATTTATAATTGACCTCATAAATTTTTTGAGAAAATAATAGGGTTGAACAAAACAAAATCAATATAAATTTAAATGACTTCATTAAGTTTTTTCTGAATAATATCAATTGGCTCAACACCAGATGGTTGTGCACCAATATTAATTTTAATTGTTGGATTATCAATTGTATCATCTTTTTTATAAAGTACCAAAAAACCAGTAGTTGAGGACGTACCATCATCAAGGCATCTGTTATCAGCACCAGGAAAATTAGCACCCTGCATCGCAGCCATTAACTTCTCAGCAAGGTTCCCATTTGTATTTAAAAAGTTTTGTTCCATTTTGTCAATTACACTTTTATTTAAAAGAATATTTCCCTGTATGCTGTAATTAACACCTTGTCTGTCTTCTTTGTAATCATTTGCTTCACTTCCAGTAAAACCCGCGGTTCGCACATTTCCATTGTCATCAAAATCGACTATACCATATTGTCTTGAAAGCTCAGTTCCATATTGGCAGTCATCATTTTCAATTAACCAATCAATAATTTCGGAAGGAGACATTCCTTCTTTCATTTTTGTTGTTGCATTTTGAAGGTTTTTATTTGGAATGCAAACATAAGCTTGAGAAATAATCCCTCCTTTTCCTGGGACAATAGAAGAAATAACTTTAATTATTCCTTGCTCAATTCCTTTAATGCATGTTGCACCTGCAGCTCCTATTTCTCCGGTTTCTTTATCTACAGCTACAATCGAAAAAGTGTCCTGTGCGTAAGTATAATTATGTGTTAAAAGCACAAAGAGGAATAAAATAATTTTTTTCATTATTAAATATTATCAATTATTGGTTTTATTGTAGAAGCCCACAGACTATATCCTGCATCATTTAAGTGAAGTCCATCGTAAGTTAATTCATCTATTAAATAACCATTTTTGTCTATGAAAATACTATGTAAGTCGATTACCTCGTAATTATATTTTAATTTGTTCTTAAAGATAATAGAATTAACAATTCCAATATTTTCCTTAATAAAATCTTGATTTGTAGGTAAAAGTGTTTGTAAATAGATTTTAGAATTTGGTAAAGCACTGGACAATTGTGATGATATTTTCAAAATATTATTCGCAACATACTTTGCAGATGGTATTTCTTTTTGAAAATGAAGATTATACAAATCATTAATACCAATCATTAAAAAAACTGCCTTTGGTTTATAATGAATAATCTCATCTAATCTTGCCAAAACTCCGTCTGTAACATCTCCACTAATCCCACGATTTTTAACTCCATTTCTATTTAATCTTTGCGACCAATCGTTGCCCTCTTCAGTGATGCTGTTCCCTATTAAAACTATATCGTCATATTCAAGTGGTGCCGCCTGAAAATCAACAATTCTATGTTTATAATGTGGTTTTGTCCAGCTACTATGGTATTTAATTTCAAGTTTATTTGAAGGATATAAACTTTTCTTTTCACTTTGGATACATGAAAAATTTAGAATCAAGATTAATATTAAACAATTCCTAATCAACAATTTCAATTTTACCGGTAAGAAGAAAATAAGCTGGAAAAATTGGAAAAACTCCCATAATCAAATGACCATACATGGCAGCATGTGGAATATAATCCACTTGAGTCACGTAGTAAGCTGAAAAAAAATTAATAATAGTTAAACTAAACATTATTTTAGGTACAGCCGTTCTTGCAATTACACTTCCTTTTTTAGTTAAAGGGGGTAATTTATTTGGAATAACAAGAGTAGCTTGAATTAAAAACATTCCAGCCAAAACTAAATTAATTAGCTCATATCCACTTGCAAATAATAATAATTCGTTTATAATTATCATAATAGCAACTATCAAATATCCATAATTGAAAAAAATCCTATTTTTTTTTGCAATTGCATATGTAACAACAAGAACACAAATGGAAAAAATTATAATTTTGATGGTGTCCATATTTTTTTACCTAAATATAATATATAATTATGTTAAAAGTAGCTTTCCATGACATATACAAACACCCTCTGGATAAAAGTCATAGGTTCCCCATGGTTAAATATGAACTTATTCCTGAGCAACTTCTAAGAGAAAATACATGTACACCAGAAAATTTTTTTGTTCCAGGCAAAATTAATGTTAACGATATATTAGCAGCCCACAAAAAAACTTACTTAGATAAGTTAGACAATCAAGAGTTCAGCAAAAAAGAGGTGAGAGCTATTGGATTTCCAATGTCACCTAGACTCATTGTAAGAGAAAAACTGATTGCACAAGGTACAATTGAAGGTGCTTTAAGTGCATTAAAACATGGAGTAGCCATGAATATTGCTGGTGGTACCCATCACGCTTTTAGCGATAGAGCAGAGGCATTTTGTATTTTGAATGATCAGGCCATTGCGGCTAAACATTTGATTAATAAAAATTACTGCAACAAAATAATGATTCTCGATTTGGATGTACATCAAGGCAACGGAACTGCGGAAATTTTTAGAAATGACAGCCAAGTATTTACTGTATCGTTTCATGGAAAAAAAAATTATCCTTTTAGAAAAGAAAAAAGTGATTTTGATTACGGATTTGAGGATGGTACACTCGATAAGGAATACTTAAATAAAATTGAATATGAAATTCCAAGGTTAATCAATCAATTTGAGCCAGACTTTATTTTTTATTTATCAGGAGTTGATATAATCGAAAATGATAAACTTGGAAGATTATCTGTTACGGTTAATGGATGTAAAAAAAGAGATGAATTCGTTATTAAATATTGTCATAAAAATCAAATTCCCATACAGATTAGTATGGGTGGTGGATACTCTAGTGAACTTAAAGAGATAATAGACGCTCATTCGAACACTTTTAGGATTGCACAAGAAACATTTTTTTAAATAAAAATCTGTTACATGTGGTTATAACCTGTTGTTGCATCAATTAAAATTAATGCACTTAACATAAAGTATGTTATCGCAGGTAGGATTCTGGAAATATTATCATTAATATAAAT
>PKDV01000076.1 GCA_002862715.1 Flavobacteriaceae bacterium
TGCTGTAATTTATCTGAAAGTTTTGAAACCAACCCAGCTATTGACGTGAATTACTCGGACGGACTAACTGGAAATAAGCAAATAGAATTGTTAGGACTGAAAAGCCCATACATACTATTTACAATGGAAAATATACCAGCATTTAGAGGAAGTAACCAAAATTTCGGTCTCTCATTTGTTCCAGGAACATGGGTCGAAAGTATTCAAATTTCAAAGGGTTCTGGAACAGTCACCAATGGATATGAAAGTATTTCAGGTCAAATCAATACCGAATTAATAAAACCACAAACTGCTCCTAGCTTATTTTTTAATTTGTTTAGATCTATGAACGGTAGAAATGAAATTAATTTGCACGGAAGTAAAAAAGTTAATGATAATTTTTCATCAAGTTTATTTCTTCATGCAAATAATAGAACACAAAAAAACGATAAAAATAAAGACGGTTTCTTAGATTTTCCAATTGTAAAACAAATTAATCTTTTGAATAGATGGCAATATTTAAATTCTAAAAAAGGAATTATAGGATTTGCCAGTTTTAGATTTTTAACTGATAAAAAAGACATAGGTCAATTAAATTTTAATCCTAACGATCATAAATTTTCAGAAAGCATATGGGGTGGTGAAATTGATACTGAAAAGTTTGATTTTTCAATCAAAACAGGCTATGTAAATCCAAAGATTCCATACAGGAGTTTTGGTTTTCAGTCTTCAATAAATTACCATTCTCAAGACAGTTATTTTGGACAAAATGAATACAAAATAAATTATACATCTTATTTTAACCATGTTGTATATCAATCTATTATTGGAAATACATTAAATAAATTCAAAGCCGGTTTACAATACATGTACGATAGTTATGATGAACAAATCCTAGACTATAGCATAAAAAGAGATGAAAAAAACCTTGGTTTATTTTTTGAATATTCTTATGACAGTTTTTCAAATTTTAATTTTATTGTTGGAGGAAGAGTTGATTTTCACAATTTAATTGGGACATTTTTTACTCCAAGAGTTCATCTGCGACACGCCTTTTTTGATAACAAAACTATTTTAAGGTTATCAGCTGGTGAAGGAAGAAGAATTTCATCCATTTTCATAGAGAATCAAAAGTTTTTAATGAGTAAAAGAAGCTTAATTATAGAGTCGATAAGTTCTCCTTTGTATGGTATGAAGCCCGAAAAAGCATGGAATTATGGTTTTAGTTTGTTTCAAAAGGTTTATTTATCTAATCAATTAATAGATTTAGGAGTTGACTTTTACAGAACAGAATTTAGTAATAGGGTAGTTGTTGATTGGGAAAATCCAGGTGAAATTAGTTTTTACAATATTGAAGGAAACAGTTTTTCTGAAAATATTTATTTTTCTGCAAATTCTAGTTTTAAGAATATTGATTTAAGATTTAGTTATAAAATGTTTGATGTTCAAACAGAATATAAATCTGGATTAAAAAAAGTACCATTGCAGCCGAAAAATGGTTGGTTTGCTTTTGTTGGTTATTCTTCAAAAATTGCTAATGAAAAACAATGGAGAGGCGACTTTACCTTACATAACAAAGGTTCACAAAGATTGGTTAAAAATTTTACTGAGGAATCTCGTTATATACAAGACTTTATGTTAGTTAATAGTCAAATAACTAGACAATTTTCAGAAAAATTTTCTGCATATATTGGTGCGGAAAATATTACTGATTTTAAACAAAAAAATGCTATTTTGGGTGCAGAAAATCCATTTAATTATGATTTTGACGCAAGTCAAATATATGCTCCAGTTTTCGGTAGAATGATATATGCAGGCTTAAGATTAAATCTTTAAATTATGAACCTATGAAAAAACTAATTTTACTTTTTGTACTTCTATTGTCTTATCCTGTTTTCTCACAGAGTAAAACAGTAGAAATTGATGTAAAGGGGGTTTGTGGTATGTGTAAAGCTAGAATTGAAAAAGCTGCTTTAAAAACCAAAGGTGTAAAATATGCTCAATGGAGCCCAGAAACTCAGAAGCTCTCTGCAATTATAAACTCTAAGAAAACAAATATTAGAACAATTGCGATTAATATTTCTGCTGTGGGACACCAGGCCAGTGAATTTCCAGTTGATAATGATGTTTACAATTCTTTACCTCTTTGTTGTCAATATAGAGATCCAAATGCAAAAAAAATGCATAAAATGGATATGAAAAAATCAAAAAATTAGAAAATAAATGAAAAAGTTAATTTTAATAATAGCAGCATTCACTATCGTTTCAACTTCTTTTTCACAAAAAAAGAAAAATGAAGATAAAAACCCTCTGGATAAACTTTCAATTAGTGCATTAAAATGGAGAAGTATTGGTCCAGCTCTTACTTCAGGTAGGATATCGGACTTAGCAATAAATCCTAATAAACCTTTCGAGTATTATGTAGCTGTTGCTTCTGGTGGAGTGTGGAAAACAACAAATTGGGGCGTAGACTACAAACCAATTTTTGACAGGCAGGGCTCTTATTCAATAGGGTGTGTTTCAATAGATCCTAAAAATCCCAATGTAGTTTGGGTCGGAACTGGTGAAAATAATAACCAGAGATCTGTTGCATATGGTGACGGAGTGTATAAGTCTGTTGATGGTGGTGCTTCATGGAAAAATATGGGTTTAAAAAGTTCTGAACACATTGGAAATATTTTAATTCACCCTGAAAATTCTGATATAGTTTATGTTTCTGCTTATGGTCCACTTTGGAACAAAGGGGGAGATAGAGGAATTTACAAAACAATAGATGGAGGAAAATCTTGGAATAAAATTTTATTTATAGATGAGCACACTGGATTTAATGAGATTCATATGGATCCAAGAAATCCTGATGTTTTGTATGCTATAAGTCATCAAAGAAGAAGACACGTTTATACATATGTTGGTGGTGGACCTGGCTCGGGTATTCATAAATCTGTAAACGGAGGAAATACTTGGAGAAAAATAAACAAAGGACTGCCAGGAGTTGAAATAGGTAGAATAGGTATGGATATTTCTGATGCAAATCCTGAGGTTATCTATGCAATTGTTGAGGCTTCTGAGAGAAAAGGGGGTTTTTATAAATCCACAAACAGAGGCGAATCCTGGCAAAAACAAAGCAGCAAAGTAACGAGTGGAAATTATTATCAAGAAATTTTTGCTGACCCAGTCGATGTGGATGTAGTTTATGTAATGGACACTTACATGGGAGTTACAAACGATGGAGGAAAAACTTTTAAATATGTAGATGAAAAATATAAACACGTTGACAATCATGCAATGTGGATAAATCCCAAAAATAATTCTCATTGGATTGTAGGTTGTGACGGCGGTATTTATGAAACATATGATAAAGGAGCTAAATGGGATTACAAAAAAAATCTTCCAGTTACTCAATTTTATAAAGTTTCGGTTGATAATTCTTCGCCCTTTTATTATGTTTATGGGGGAACACAAGAT
>PKDV01000083.1 GCA_002862715.1 Flavobacteriaceae bacterium
AACGAACCAGGAGACCGAAAAATGAGAGGTTGTCCTGATGCAGACGGAGATGGCGTAGCTGACAAAGACGATAAATGCCCGACTGAAGCAGGCCCAAAATCAAACAACGGATGCCCATTGTTCCCATTATCTATGCTGGAGGATTATGACATCAACTTTGAATTAGAGAAATACAACATTGACTCTGAGGATGTTCAAAAACTTTCTACAGTCATAAAAGTATTACTTGCTAATAAAGACGCAAAAATTAGCATTGAAGGACACGCTGATAACACAGGAGAAGAGTCTTACAACAACCCGCTTTCTACGAACAGAGCAAAATCTATTTATGATTATTTAGTGAATGTTGGTATTAGCGCAGATAATCTTAGTACAAAAGCTTTTGGAGAGTCAATGCCTAAAGCTACTAATGAAACTGCAGAAGGAAGAGCTATAAACAGAAGAGTTGAGTTTGTAGTTGTAGAATAATTTTCTTTTTGAAATATATTTTGGAAAGCGCGGTATAAAACACCGCGCTTTTTTTTATTTTAATAAATCGAAATGAACACATCTTTTATAAGTTCTCTAATAGAAAAACTAAAAGACTCCAAAGCAAACTGGGACGAAATCATAATGGTTTTTCCAAATAAAAGGTCCCAAAGGATGTTTAAAAAGGCGTTTCTCCAAAAAAAAATAAAACATCAAAACCATCCAAAGACTATAAGCATTAACGACTTAATTTTGTCAATAACGCAACTTAATATTGCACCCTCATTGATAATTCAAAACGAACTTTATAAAAGCTACGCAAAAGTTACAAATGAAAACAAAGACAACTATGAAAACTTTTTGTCTTGGTCTAACACACTAATTGAAGACTTTAATAAGATCGATCAAAATCTTTTAAGCCACTCAGACTTTTTTTCATACTTATCTTCTCTGCACAAACTTAGGTCGACCTTTGAAGAAGAAAACTCAATTATTAAAAGATATGATAAGTTTTGGAGCAACCTATCTGAAGTGTATGCCTCATTTTCCAACGCCTTGACAAAACGCAAATTATCAACGAAAGGAATTTGCTACAGAGTAGCAACGAAAAAGGTTGACAACTTTAAGAACGAACATAAAAAAAAGTCATTCGTCTTTTGTGGATTTAACGCACTTAGTAAGTCTGAGGAAAAAATAATATTAAGTTTATTAGAACATAATAATTCAAAAATTTTCTGGGATATTGACAAGGAGTTTTTAAAAGAAAACTTTAACAAGACAGGATTCTTTATAAAAAAATATTTAAAAAAATGGGAATACTTCAAAACAACTTCCCCCAGTATTATTCATAGTGAATTTTTATCAGAAAAAAATATAAATGAAGTAGAATGTAATCTTCAGTATGGACAGGTTAAAGAGCTAGGGTATATTTTGGAAAACATGAATTATGACAATATATCCAAAACAGCAATAATAGTTTCAGATGAATCCATAATTAACTCAATCCTAAACTCAATCCCTGAAAAGGTTAAAGAGTTTAATGTGAGCGTTGGAATTAATGTTGATGAACATTCCATCACGAGACTAATTATTGATTATTTGAACGCACATTTAAAAAAATCGAATTATGGATTTTATGCTCCAGATATTCAAAACATATTAGACACCGATTATTTTAATGAGCTTTCGAATGATTCTAGAGGACAATTATCAAAAAAAATTATTAATAACATAATAGATGAAAACAGGAGTTTTTTTAAGACAAGCTATATCGTAAATCATGCAATAGAGAACTCAAAAAATTTTATCAAATCAATTTTTGATGACAAAATAAAGGCAAACGAAGTTTTTAAGAACATTTCTCAAATGCTCCTTTCACTCAAGATGAATAAGCCCAAAAGAACCGATGTAGAGATAGAAGTAATTGATTATTTACTTAACGCAGCAAATGAAATTGAGGTTACAATATCAAGTTTAAAGATTAATCCAACCTACAGGCTTTTAATAACTCTTTTAAAACAAAATATTAGAGACAAAAAAATTTATCTACAAAATCAACCAGAGAACTGCCTTCAAATATTGGGACTTTTGGAAACAAGAGCGTTAGATTTCAAAAATATAATTTTTCTCAGTTTAAATGAAGGAATTATGCCGCCTCAGAATTGGAATTCATCGTGGATTCCGTATGATGTAAAAAAGGAATTTGAGCTACCAACCCAGGACGAGCAAGACGCTCTCTACACATATCATTTTTTCAGGCTAATGTTTAGAGCAAAAAACATCCACCTGTTATATAACGGTGTTAGTGATGGAATTCAGTATGCAGAAAAAAGTAGATTTATTAGACAATGGAAATTTTATTTGCCAAAAAAACACAAATGGATTAAAAAAAATCAGATTATAAGCAGTCAAATTTCAGAAAAAAAAGAAATAATATTAAGCAAGACAAATGAAGTTTTAAATAAATTAAAAGAGATATCTCAATCTGGCTTATCTGCAACAGCAATAAACTTATTTATAAAAGATAGTTACGGATTTTATAAGAAGTATCTTTTGGGAATTAAGGAAGACAATGAATATGAGGAAAGTTTTTCTTATAAAACTTACGGGATTATTGTCCATCACGTACTAGAAAATCTATATAGCCCATATGTTGGAAAAATATTATCTCTTAGAGATTTAAATCTTATTTTAAAGGAAATTGAACCAACCGTAAATAGTAGTATTAAAAAGTTTTTTCCTCAACAACTCGTTGGAAACAATCTTCTTGCAAAAACATCAATAATTAGAAATATAGAAAACATTATAAAAAGTGAAAGAAAAGATGTTGAGCTAGGAAAAAAAATAAAGATTTTAGGACTTGAGCAGAAATTATACTTCAGAAAAAAATTTGATTTTTTAGACTTTGATGTTTATTTCAAAGGGACGATTGACAGGGTAGATACTTTTGACAATAAGCTAAGAATTTTAGACTATAAAACTGGGGCAGTAGAACAATCAAAAATTACAATTCATGATTGGGAAAGCATATCAAACAATGAAGCTTACAGTCAAGTTTTTCAGCTTTTGTTGTATGTAGCTTTATGGAACCATAATAATCCAAAGAACAAGGCGAATAATGCAGGAATTATTGGGCTTAAATTAAAAGAAAACCCAATTTACTTTGGAGAAAAGCCTACCAAGTTCTCAAGAAACATTGATTTTGATATTTCAGAGCAAACGATTGTAAAATTTCACCAAACATTAGAAATTATAATGAAAGATTTTTTTAATGCGACCATTCCCTATGAATCAAAAAAAGAATGAGTAAATAATTTTTTATTTTCGCATTCCATTTGGTCCTATAGCTCAGTTGGTTAGAGTAGATGACTCATAATCATTTGGTCCCTGGTTCGAGCCCAGGTGGGACCACCCTTAAAGCCCTTC
>PKDV01000012.1 GCA_002862715.1 Flavobacteriaceae bacterium
TTTTTTAAAAATTCTTATTTCCAGGATGGACATAATAATTTGCATGTCTAAAAATGTAAAAAATAACTTAAAAAAAATTACCAATAAAAATATTTATGATTTTTTTCATCCGATAAATTCACCAACAAAAAAATTATATTCAAAAAAAATAGCAAGAAAATTATTAAACTTAGATCAAACTAAAATATATTTCTTATTATTTGGGGTGATAAGAAAATATAAAGGAATTGAATTATTAATAAAATCATTACCAAGAGTAAAATCTAAATATCCTGAATCTAAATTTCTAATTGTTGGAGAACCATATATTTCTACTAAAAAATACAAATTGTTAGCAAAAAAACTTCAAGTTGACGATATGTTAATTTTTGAGGAGAAATTTATTAAAACAGATTCAATCCCAAAGTGGTTTAGTGCATGTGACTATTTAATACAGCCTTATTTGAAATCAACACAAAGCGGAGTAACCAGCATGGCAATAAATTTCACTAAACCTATTGTTTCCACTGATGTTGGTGGTTTAAAAGAAGTTGTTTCTGATAAAATTGGTTATATTTCTAAAAGAAATAATAAAGATTTATCAAATAAGATAATGGACGCCATTGAAAACATAAATTCAAATAAGTTTGAAATAAATCTGAAATATTTAAAAGAAAAAAATAGCTGGGAAAATTTTTACAAGATGTTTGTTGAGTCAATTAAAAATATTTGACTAATGAAAGTAAAGTTTCATTTTATTGTATTTTTTATTTCAATTGGATTCACTTCATTATCTCAAATTAATTTTAATGAAAGTTTTCTAAACAATAATCAAAATAATTTAAAAACTGCATACTTTGCATCTGGATGTTTCTGGTGTGTTGAAGCAATTTTTGAGAATGTCAACGGGGTTGTTGAAGTACTTTCTGGATATTCTGGTGGGACAACAGTAAAACCTTCATACAAACAAATTATGACAGGAAAGACTGGACATGCTGAAACAACAAAAATCGTATATAATCCAAAATTAGTTGCATTCAAAACATTGGTTGATGTTTTTTTTGGTTCACACGATCCAACGACTTTGAATCGTCAGGGACCTGATGTAGGAACTCAATACAGGTCAATAGCATTTTATCAAAACGATTCAGAAAAAGAAATTATTAATAATGAAATTATTAGGTTAAAATCAAAAAAAGTTTTTAAAAGTCCAATTGTCACTGAGATTCAGAAATTTAATGTTTTTTATCTTGCAGAAGATTATCATCAGGATTTTGAGAAAAAAAACCCTAATCACCCATATATCAGAGCAATTTCAAAACCGAGAGTGAGTAAATTTATAAACTCATATTCGAAAATTATTAAACTTAAAAAATAATTTTTTTGATATCACGGATATTGAAAATCCGTAAAAAAAACCTACACCAATACCAAACAATACATCCAAAGGATAGTGAACCCCTAAATATATTCGACTGTATGCAACAAAAAGTGAATAAATTATAAGAAAATAAATTAGTTTAATTTCTTTTGAAAATAAGTTAATAAGGAATATTGATAAAGCGAATGTGTTTGAAGCGTGTGCTGAAAAAAACCCATATTTTCCGCCACAACTTGATTTTACCAACCTTAACAAGCTTTTTATACTTTCTTCGTGGCATGGTCTTAACCTTAAAAAGTAATCTTTAAACCAATTAGATGTTTGGTCCGACATAGTAATCAATATTGCTATAGTTAAATAAAGAAAAATTATTTTTCTCCAATTAAATTTCCTAAATAATAGTGTAGTAACTATTAAAAAAAAAAATATTGTCTGTCGCTTATCAGTTATAAAAAGCCAAAACCAATCAAATTCATCAGAACCCAAATTGTTAAGAAATAAAAATGATTTTATATCTAAAAGAAGTATATCTTCCAAAACAATATTATTTTTTTAAGGTTGAAGGGATTTGCTTTACTAATCCGTATTTATCATACAAATAAACTAGAGAGGTCATAGTAGCAGCACCCAGTTCCAACTCTCTTTTGTTAACTGCATCAAAAGTATCATTTTCCGCATGATGGTGATCAAAATATCTTTGAGAGTCAGGTCTTAATCCAGATAAAACATTATATTTATTTTTTAGAGGACGAATATCCGCACCACTACCTCCAATTTCAAAGTAATGAATGAGATAAGGCTTAAATAATTTTTTCCATGACAAAACTTGCTCAAATTCTTCCTCAGAACAATCAAATGAAAATCCTCTAGGTGTGAATCCTCCAGCGTCAGACTCCAAAGCAAAAATATGTTTTTCATTGCTTGACATGGTACTTTCAGCATAGGTATTACCACCTCTAAGACCATTTTCTTCGTTCATAAACAATATAACCCTAATGGTTCGTTTTGGTACATAATTAAGTTCTTTAAATAATCTAATTACTTCCATTGATTGAACAACTCCAGCGCCATCGTCATGTGCTCCATCTCCCAAATCCCATGAATCTAAGTGAGCGCCAACAACAATAATCTCATCAGGAAATTCACTTCCTTTAATTTCAGCAATCACATTACTTGACCAGACATCTGGATAGGTTTTACATTGTTGTCGAAACAAAAATTTTAAATCAGGTTCAATTTTTAAAAGACTACTTAATTTATTAGCAGCATTTGTACTTATTGCAGCTGCTGGAATTCTTTTTGAATCATGTTGGTTTCCATAAGTCATTGCTCCTGTATGTGGTAAATCGTCAAGCCTTAAACTCATTGAGCGAACAATTACTCCTATAGCCCCAAATTTACTTGCTTCTAGTGCACCGCTGTAACGTTGATCTACACACCCCCCGTACGCTGAAAAGGTACTTATCAAGTTTGGCTGCATGGGACGGTTAAAAAAAACAATCTTACCTTCAATTCTCTCTTTACCTAAAATTGAAAGATCATCAATGCTATTGACTTCAACAACATTGGCTTTTAAACCTACTGATGGAGTCGCAACTGATCCACCAAGTGCTGTTATAGGTACATTAAAAGTAATTCCAGGAGAAGTTTCAATTAATGCAAATTCCTTTGGACCACGAACCCATTTAGGAACTAAAACAGGTTGTAAAAACACATTATCGAGTTCAAGTTTATTTAGTTCCGACTTTGTCCATTGTATGGCTCGCTCAGCTCCAAGTGATCCCGATAATCGACTACCTATCCTGTTTGTTAAGTAATCTAACCAACTGTAAGATTTTCCGCTCAACAATGATTCATCATAAAAAGCTTTGAGCATTTCGCTATCAGTTCTTAAATCTTGGGAAAAAATTTGACAAGAAATGAAT
>PKDV01000009.1 GCA_002862715.1 Flavobacteriaceae bacterium
ATAATCAATAGAATTAATATTATTTTACGCATTTCTAGCGAGAATAATTAGGAGCTTCTTTGGTAATTTGAACATTATGTGGGTGACTTTCCTTAATTCCAGACGCAGTTATTTGGACAAATTTTGCTGATTTTTGTAAAGATTCAACATTTTCAGCCCCACAATAACCCATTCCAGCACGTAAGCCTCCAATAAATTGGTGAATACTCTCATTTAAATCTCCCTTATAAGGAACTCTTCCAACTATACCTTCAGGAACTAGCTTTTTTATGTCATCTTCAACATCTTGGAAGTATCTATCACCACTTCCTTGTTTCATTGCTTCAACAGAACCCATGCCTCTGTATGTTTTAAATTTCCTACCCTCATATATAATAGTTTCTCCAGGGGACTCTTTTGTACCAGCTATTAATGAACCTAACATTACACAACTAGCACCTGCTGCAATAGCCTTAACAATATCACCAGTATACCTAACACCACCATCTGCAATTAACGGAACATCGGTTCCGGCCAAAATTGATGAAACCTCTAGAATTGCAGACAATTGAGGATAGCCTACACCTGCGATGACTCTTGTAGTACAAATTGAGCCTGGTCCTATACCCACTTTTATACCATCGGCTCCAGCTGATACTAAAGCTTTTGCAGCATCAGAGGTTGCAATATTTCCAACTATTACATCAATATTTTTTGATTTTTTTATACTTTTTAGCGTGTCAATTACTCCTTTTGAGTGAGCATGAGCGGTATCGATAACGATTGCATCAACTCCTGCTTTTATAAGTGCATCAACTCTTTCATCAATATCAGAAGTGATTCCTACAGCAGCGGCGACTTTTAGTCTTCCAAATTTATCTTTATTTGCCTTTGGACTCAAAATTACTCTTGTAATGTCCCTAAATGTTATTAATCCAATCAATTTATCAGATTTATCAACCACAGGGAGTTTTTCAATTTTGTGTTCTTGTAAAACTTTCTCAGCCTCTTCCATAGAAATACCCTCGGACGCAGTAATTATATTTTCAGAAGTCATAACTTCATTAACAGGCCTGTTGTCATTTTTCTCAAAGCGCAAATCTCTATTTGTTACAATCCCGACTAACCTATTATCATCTGATACTACTGGAATACCACCAATACTGTATTCTTTCATCATTTTTTTTGCATCCATAACCAGCGCAGTTATTGGTAATGTGACAGGATCTATAATTAAACCGGACTGAGATCTTTTAACTTTTTTAACTTTATCTGCTTGGTCTTTAATACTCATGTTTTTGTGAAGAACACCTAACCCTCCTTCTCTAGCCATAGCAATAGCCATTTTGCTCTCAGTAACAGTATCCATCGCAGCAGAAACTATAGGTACATTTAAGGAAAGATTTCTTGAAAACTTTGATTGGATGTTTACATCTCTAGGAAGAACATTTGAGTAGGCTGGGACTAACAATACATCATCGTACGTTAAAGCTAAACCACTGATTTTTTCTAAAGAAAGATTCATCGCAACAGAAAAAGTTGCATGCAAATATACAAAATATTGAGCTCAAGAAACTAAGACAATATTTTTGATTTTAAGATTTTATTTGGATAACTACATTTAAGTTTTTTTCCAAAAAATTTGTATCGATATCTTGCGACTAAATCATATAAAAAATCTAAAAATATAAAAGGAAAAATTTTAAAAAGTACAGAAATAATATACAATTTTTTTATTTTTTTTAAACAGAAAATTACTGCTTTAGACTTAGTTAAAATATTTTTACTAGGGTCTATTACAAAAACAGTATCTAAGAGTGAAATTTTTGGATAATTATTAGAAATGAACTCACTTTCAAATGTTGTAAACCTGAATTCGTCATCTTTATCAAGTTTTGTTATAAAACTCACAAAATTGCTGCAAAGGATGCAATAACCATCAAAAACTATAATTGTTTTTTTCATTTATGTAAAATAGTTCTCACAATCTTTATCAAAATAAATTAAGTCAGAATTATCGAATTTGAAATATAACTTCTCTGATGATTTATAATTAACAGTTGAATAAAAGTAAAACTCATGATTTTGATGATTCGCTTTAATCTTAAAATCCTTGCCTTGATAAATTGATTTTTCAACAATTATTGAAAAATTTGATTTATCCACAATTTTTATATGTTCTGGTCTGATGAAAAACTTTTTATTATTAATAAAAAGCTCATTTAAATCTCCAAGTAATTTACCACAATAACAATTGGAAGGATTGCAATACATTTTTTCAGGACTGTCATATTGTTGTAAAACACCTTCTTTAAATATTAATATTTTGTCTGAAATATTTAAAATATTTTTGATATCATGGGTTACCAGTATAGTTGTAATTTTTTTCTTTTGTAAAACAATTTCTACGTACTCAACAATATCCTTTTTTATGTGCTTATCAAGATTACTGAAAGGCTCGTCAAGCAATAACAAATCAGGTTCTCTAAGAATTGCTCTAGCTATACAGGCTCTTTGTTTTTCTCCACCTGATAACTCATGAGGAAATCTCGTGAGTAGATTTTTTAAGCCAGAAACAGTAATAACTTCATCAAAATTTTTTTTATCAATTTTTTTTAAATTAAATAAGATATTTTTTATTAAAGTAAGGTGTGGAAAAAGGGGGTTGTCTTGAAAAACATGTCCTATTCTTCTATCTTGAGCTCTAACAGTTTTTCCTTTACCATTTAATATTTTTTCATTTAATATAATTGTTCCACTATCGATATTTTCAAGGCCTGAAATACAATTTAAAAAAGTAGATTTTCCTGAACCACTCTCACCAACAAATGATAAAATCTCTCCTTTATTCATTGAAAATGATAGATTTTTCAAGACTAGTTTATTTTTATGGAAGGATTTTTTTAAATTTCTAACAGAAAAATACATTTCAATTGGTATTTATTTTTTTTACAAAGTACAAAGTTAGTGAGCAAATTATAATTATAACAAGAGAATAAAAACTAGAAATATCTACCATCTCCTCAACTGCTAACTCATAGGTTTTTGTAGACAATGTATCAAAATTGAAGGGCCTTAAAATTAATGTGATCGGCAGTTCTTTCATGATGTCTATAAAACACAGCATAAAAGCACTAAATAGTGCAAATTTATTTAATGGAACATATATTTTTTTTAATAAATTAAATGAACCAAGGCCTAAATTTTTTGCCGTATCAAATAAAGAAATTGGAATTTTATCTATGCTTGATTTAAG
>PKDV01000058.1 GCA_002862715.1 Flavobacteriaceae bacterium
AATTTATTTTTCATTATATATTTTATTGTTAATTACTCTTTGCAAAGGGGATGCCAAATTTAATCTATTTAAAGCATATACTAAAATTATTTTTTCATAAAAAATTTGCAAAATTCGTGAGTTTTAAAAGTTCATCCCTAACTGAATTTAAATCAACCCTATATTGTTCCATACTATCTCTCAAACGAAAAGTAACAGAATTATCCATCAAGGTATCGTGATCTATTGTAATACAAACTGGAGTTCCTATAGCATCTTGCCTTCGATATCTTCTACCAATAGCATCTTTTTCATCCTTTGTAACATTTAAAAATGGTCTTAAATTTTCATAAAGTTCATTAGACTTTTCTTCTAAACCATCTTTTTTAACAAGTGGAAGAACAGCTGCCTGGAAAGGGGCAAGAAATGCAGGAATTTTTAAAACAAGTCTTTTTGTATCATTTTGTAAATTTTCTTCTTGTAAAGATGCCGTTAATACGGAAAGAAACATTCTATCCAATCCAATGGAGGTCTCCACTACATAAGGGACATAAGTTTCCTTTGATTCAGGATCAAAATACCTAAGTTTTTTTCCTGAGAATTTTTCATGTTGGGACAAATCAAAGTCTGTTCTAGAATGAATTCCTTCCAACTCTTTGAAACCAAATGGGAACTTAAATTCAATATCGCAGGCTGCGTCTGCATAGTGTGCTAATTTATCGTGATCATGAAACCTGTAATCTTTCTCATTAAATCCCATTAATTTATGCCATTGCATTCTTTTTTCCTTCCATTTCTCATACCACTCCTTTTGGGTTCCAGGCTTTACAAAAAATTGCATTTCCATTTGTTCAAATTCTCTCATTCTAAAAATAAACTGTCTTGCAATAATCTCATTTCTGAACGCTTTTCCAATTTGGGCAATACCAAACGGAATTTTTTTTCTAGAACTTTTTTGAACATTTAAGAAATTAACAAAAATACCTTGAGCAGTTTCTGGTCTTAAATAAATCTCGGAGGATGACTCTGAATTTGCACCAATGCTAGTAGAAAACATTAAATTAAATTGTTTTATATCTGTCCAGTTTTTAGATCCTGAAATTGGATCTTTGATGTCTAATTCAATAATTAAATTTTTAAAAGAAACTAAATCATCATCATCCAGGCATTTTTTCATTGTGGATAATGCATAATCAATTTTTTGTTGATTCTCAACAATCCTGGGATTTGTTTCTCTGAAGAGTTTTTCATCAAATGAATCCCCAAATTTTGATTTTGCTTTGTCAACTTGCTTGTTAATTTTTGATTCAATTTTTGCAACATAATCTTCTATGAGTACATCTGCCCTATATCTGTATTTTGAATCTCGATTATCAATTAATGGGTCATTGAATGCATCCACATGGCCGGATGCTTTCCAAGTTTTTGGATGCATTAGGATTGAAGAGTCCAGTCCAACAATATCATGATTCATACGAACCATGGAATCCCACCAAAATCTTTTAATATTATTTTTCAATTCAACTCCGTTTGGCCCATAGTCGTACACTGCACTCAACCCATCATAAATTTCACTGCTTTGGAAAATGAATCCATATTCTTTTGCATGAGAAATTACTTGTTTGAATTTATTTGAATTGTCACTCATATAACAAAAATAGGAAACGCAATTAATTAAAGGTCTCCTTTTTTTAAAATAATGCTTTTCTTTGTGATATTAAATGATGATTAGAAACCTAGTTAAAATATCGATTGCGATTTTATTTATTTGTTCCTGTGCAAACCGTGGAAACCCCAGTGGTGGTGAAATTGATGTAGATCCTCCAAAAATTGTAAAATCATCGCCTGAAAACTTTTCCACAAATTTTAATTCGGAATCTATTGAAATAGTATTTGACGAATTTATAAAAATTAGAAATCTGGATAATGAACTAATTATTTCTCCACCAATTGATCCAACTCCTCAAATTTCGCCTATTGGATCTGTAAATAAAGTGCTATCTATTACTAAAATGGATTCGCTATTAGAAAATACCACCTACAGTTTTAATTTTGGGGAAAGTATAGAGGATAACAACGAGGGAAATAAACTAAGTGATTTTAGATATGTTTTTTCAACAGGAAAATTTATAGATTCTTTACAAATAAATGGAAATATTACTGATGCATTTAATCGTGAAATTAGTCAAGATATTAATGTTCTTCTTTTTGAAATTGATTCTACTTTTTCAGATTCAATTATATATAATACCAAACCAAAATATGTAGCAAAAGTGGTTGATTCCACATCTTCATATAAGCTTAAGAACTTAAAGGCTGGCAATTACTTGGTCATTGCTCTGGAGGAGGAAAATAAAGATTATATTTTTCAACCCGATTCAGATAAAATTGGTTTTCACGATAGTTATTTAGAGTTGCCAAAGGACTCCGTAATTAATTTAAAAGTTTTTAAAGAAAAGATTGCAAATAAAATAACTAGACCTAGACAAACCTCTTTAAATTCTTTCATTATTGGGAATGAGGGTAATGAAAATTTGAAAATAAAATTACTAGAAACAAAACAAAATGAAATTGAGTCAAGAATTACTAAAGACATTAAAAGTGACTCACTCATATATTGGTTCAAAACAAAAAATGAAATTGATTCACTTAAGCTTGCAATATCTAATGAATTTCTTTCTGATACATTTAATCTAAAAATTTTTAAAAAGAAAAAGGACTCGTTAGTTATAAAACCTAATCCAACAAATGTTATCAAATTTTATGAAGATTTTTCTCTATTAATAAACACACCAATTAACTCAATCGATAAAAATAAAATACAGATAATTAATAAAGATTCTTCTGCAACAGATTACACATTAAAGCTGGATAGTATTAACAATAAAATTGATTTTCTGTTTGAAAAGACACAAAATGAAAACTACATTTTAAATTTTTTACCAGGATCAATTGAGGATATTTTTGAAAATCAAAATGACAGCTTATCATTTAAATTAAAAACAAAAACATTTGATGATTATGGTAATTTATTTTTAAAAATAATCGGAAAAAACTCTGCGAAAATAATACAACTTGTTAACTCAGATAATAAGATTAAATATGAGAAAATTACAGATGAATATTAATATAAACAACAAAAAGAAAAATGCCTTATCAAATAGTAGTAACCTTTATAGACGAGAACAGCAATGGAATTCCAGCTTGAAATAGATACAA
>PKDV01000003.1 GCA_002862715.1 Flavobacteriaceae bacterium
TTGATTTACTAATTTAGTTAGATAATCATACCTAAATAGTCATTATTAAATTATTTATTAACGTTTGGATAAATTAAAAAATAGTTTAGTTTTGCCAAGCATTAATAACAAGGGTTTCGAACCCGCAAATTTAATTTGATATGCCTGTAAGAATACGACTTCAAAGACACGGAAAAAAAGGCAGCCCTTTCTATTGGATTGTAGCTGCAGATGTGAGATCTAAAAGAGATGGGAAATACCTTGAAAAAATTGGTACTTTCAACCCTAACACTAACCCCCCAATAACAAATTTGGATATTGATAGCGCTGTAACATGGCTACAAAAAGGGGCTCAGCCCAGTGATACTGCAAGAAATATTCTATCGCAATCAGGAGTTTTGCTTAAAAACCATTTATTAAATGGAGTAAAAAAAGGCGCAATTTCCGAAGCCGAAGCAGAGAAAAAATTTCAAGACTGGTTGTCTAAAAAATCTAAAGATAATGAGTTGTTAAAATCTAAAATTCAGAAAGAAAAAGAAAAAAATAAAGAATCAAAAATAGCAGCTGAAAAACAAGCAAGTGCTAAAAGAAAAGAAAAATCAGACGCAGCTGCCCTTGCTAAACAGACTGCTGAAGAAGCATCTGCAACTGAAGAAACACCTGCAACTGAAGAAGCACCTGCAACTGAAGAAGCACCTGCAACTGAAGAAGCACCTGCAACTGAAGAAGCGCCTGCAGCTGAAGAAGCGCCTGCCGCTGAAGAAGCACCTGCAGCTGAAGAAGCGCCTGCTGATGATTCAAAATCTAAAAACAATAATTCCTCAGTTGAGGATGATTCTAATTAGTAATATCTTTCAGAACTAAATATAAAATGGAAGAGAAAGATTTTTACTTTTTTGGTAAAATTGTCTCAAAGTATAGTTTTAAAGGTGAAGTTATATTAAAAATCAATACTGAATTTCCAAGCGATTACGACCTTCTTGAAAAAATTTTCATAAAAGTTGATGGAAGTTTTATCCCTTACTTTATATCAAAAATTACAAGTCACTCGAAAAATAATTCAATAAGGATTTTGTTTGATAGTATAACTGACGAACAACAGGTAAAAAATATTTTACAGAAAAAAGCCTATATACCTTTGACAGATTTACCGAAACTTCCAAAAAATAAATTTTATATTCATGAAATTATTGGATTTAACGTTGTTGATAAAGTCGCTGGTATTGTTGGTAAAGTTATTAATATAAATGAGGATTCTCCTCAAAAAAAACTTGTTGTTAATTATAATGGTAAAGAAGTTTTTATTCCACTGGTAGACGAAATAGTTAGAAAAATCGATAAACAAAAGAATGAAGTTTTAATCACCATGCCAAATGGACTTTTGAATCTCAATTAAATTATGATTTACTTAAGATATATTTTTTTAATAATTAGTCTTAGTTCTTTAAGTCAAGTTCAAAATTTGAGTGAGGTTGTAGTTAGTGCACAAATAATTAACAGTCTTTATACTCCACTTAGTTTGAGTAAAATTAAAAATGATAGTATTAAAAAAAATCTTACAACTGATATTGGTAATAAGTTAAAAAATGTTCCTAGCCTATTTGTAAGTAGTCAACAAAACTATTCTCAAGATACTAGGATATCCATAAGAGGATTCGGAACTCGAGCCCCTTTTGGAATCAGAGGAATTAAAATATTGTTGGATGGAATTCCCATAACTACTCCAGATGGTCAAAGCCAGCTAGATCACATACCTCAATCAATTATTGGAGATATTGAAGTAATTAGAGGTATTTCTAGCGGACTTTATGGAAACGCATCAGGTGGTGTAATTATGATTAAAAGTATACCCTTAAAAAAAAGATTTTACAATTCCATTTCATTTGCTGATTTTAATACTAAACAAATTGATTTATTAATTGATAATCAGTCAGAAAATGGTCAAGTAAGGTTTGGGTTTGAGCACAAAAAAAGTTTAGGATATAGAAAATGGAGTGGTCATGAAAATTCAATTTTATACCTATCTGGAAAAAAAATAATTTTCAATGATAAAACAATTAAATTTAATTACTCCTTATTTAATAGTCCATTTGCTGCTGACGCTGGTTCACTAACACTTGAAGAGGTGTTTGAAGATAGACGTCAAGGAAGATTAAGAAATATTAATTATAAAGCAGGAGAGAAAATCAATCAACATCATTTTTCATCAAGTCTTAATTACAAAAACACTAAAACTTATTTATTTTACAGCAAAAGAAAACTTGATGCTAGTTTGCCTTTTAACTATGGAGGTCAAATTGATTTAAATAGGGATTTTTTCGGTTTAGGTTTTCAAAAAAAATCTATATATAAAAATTTTAATTTTCATTATGGTATAGATTTACAAGGACAAGAAGATTTGAGAAAAAGATTTAGAAATATTGAGGGAGTTAGAGGAGAGATGACATTAAATCAGAATGAATCATTTTACACTTCTGGTTTTTTTGCAATAATTGAAAAAAAAATATCAAATATTATAGCAAGGGTAAGTTTTAGAAAAGACTTCCATAAAATAAAATTTGATGATTTTAATAACGGAGGAAATGGAGAAAAAGATATTTCTATTTTCTCACCTAATTTATCATTGAATTATAATATATCGAATTCCACTAGTACATATGTAAGGTTTGGAACTGGCTTTGAAACCCCTTCTTTAAATGAATTATCTGCAAACCCAAATCGTGAAAGTGGGTTTAATAACGAATTAAAATCTCAAAATACTAAAGAGATTGAATTTGGATTAAAGACTAAAACCAAAAAGTTTAAATCATCTCTTGTATTATTTTCATCAAGAACAACAAACGAAATACTTCCATACGAAATTGATGACTATCCTGGCCAAAATTTTTACTCCAATACTGGCAAGGTTAACAGAAAAGGATTGGAGATTGAGGGTGAATATAATTTTGGATTTAGCCAAATATTATTTTCATATAATTTGGGTAAATATAAAACTCATGAAAAATTTAATCTACCTAATGTCCCAAGTCAAAAACTTGGGATGATATTCAATACAAAATTTAAAAAAGTAAATCTGTCTTTTTTTGCTAATTATGTAGGAAAAAGATATGCAGATAACCTAAACAAGGTAGTTATTGATGAATTTACTACAGCAAATGTTAAC
>PKDV01000040.1 GCA_002862715.1 Flavobacteriaceae bacterium
GTTAAAAATATTTTTACAATTATTAAAAATTTAAACTTTTGTAAAAAAGATATTGAGGAATATAACCCTGACGTACTAATATTAATTGATTATCCAGGTTTTAATCTAAGGATAGCAAAATGGGCAAAAACTAAAGGATTTACTGTACATTATTACATATGTCCACAAGTATGGGCTTGGAAAGAAAATAGGCTAAAACAAATGGAAAAATCAATTGACTACCTGTATTGTATATTACCATTTGAAAAGAAGTTTATTGAAGAGAGAACAAAAATTAAAGTTGATTATGTTGGTCATCCTTTAATTGACGAAATAAAAAACTTTAGAAAAAATATAGATTCAAGTTTTAGAACAAAAAATAATTTGCCATTAAATAAAACTCTAATTGCATTGCTTCCTGGAAGTAGAAAACAAGAAGTACAAAAAATTTTAGAAATTATGATAGAAACTTCAAGGAAGTTTCCAGAGTATTGTTTTGTAATTGCAGCAGCTCCAAACTTGGACGACAAACTTTTTGTGAATCGAAATGTTCACGTGACAAAAAATTCAACATATGATTTACTTAGTCACTCTGATGCGGCTTTTGTGGCTAGTGGGACGGCAACATTAGAAACCGCTCTTTTTAAAGTACCACAAATTGTTTGCTATAAAACAAGTAAATTAAATTATTTGATTGCAAAGAAAATTATTAAACTAAAATTTATCTCGTTAGTAAATTTAATTTTTAACAAAGAAATTGTAAAGGAAAGAGTACAAGACTCATGTAATTCAAAAAATCTTGCTAATGATTTAAAAAAATTGATAGATAATTCAAAAAATAAATCTCATAAAAATTACATGACAAAACTTGAAAGATTATTAGGAAAAGGAGGTGCAAGTAATAAAGTTGCAAATCTTATTTACACCAGAACTCGTGCATAGATTTTTTATATTTTTTTTAATCATCAGCACAACAAGCTGTGGTGTTTTCAAAAAATCAAAAAAAATAAGTCCTAGAGATGGTGTGGTTTATTATGCAAAAACTTACTTAGGAACACCTTATGTATTTGGTGGTAACACGAAAGCTGGAATTGATTGTTCTGGACTAATTCATAATGCATACAGAATGCAAGGCTATAGAGTTCCAAGAACTGTTGATGAACTAAGAAAAAAAGGTAAAAGAATTTCTGTAGATAGGGCCAAAAAAGGAGATATTATTTTTTTTAGAACATCAAAAAAAAGAAAATTAACACACGCAGGAATAGTAGTTGAAAATAAAAATGGAATTCCAAAGTTTATTCATGCATCGACGTCAAAAGGAGTAATTATATCATCAATTGGAAACTCATACTGGGAAAGGACGTACGCTCAAAGCAGAAGGTTTATCAAAAAAAATAAATAGTTAGCTTTTAAAATTAAATTCAAAATTTTCGATATAATCAGAAAAATCTTCACTTGAATTTATTTTTTTGAAGTCTTTTTTTTCAATTAATTTTAGATATATTTCAATTTGCATAGGATTCAAAACTCCTGTAATTGGAGTAATGTAATTTCCATCACTATCAAAAAAAACCATTGTTGGATAACCTGAAACTCCAAGGTATCTTGTTAGATAGTGGGTGCTATTTCTAGATCTTGATCTTTTTGAATCATATCCAGGATTAATAAATTCTCTATCCATAAATTTAATTTTTTCATTACCCTCAGCATTAAATTTTACGGCATAGTAGTATTTATTTAAATATTCTGCGACATCTTTATTTGAAAAAGTATAACGGTCTAAAAGCTTGCATGGTCCACACCAAACAGTATATACATCTACAATAATTGGTTTTGGAACTTTTTTTTGAAGCTCAAATGCTTCTTCAAAACCAATCCAATTTACTTGTTGTGAATATGTAAACTGAAAAAAAAATAAAGTTACAAATAGTAAAAATCTATTTAATTCCATGCATTTTTTTAACTAAAATTTTATTAATTAAAAACATAACTATACCAGCTCCTATAGGTATAATGGCAAAAAGTAAGAAAAATCCAGCAATTCCAAAATAATCATTAATTAAATCGATGTAACTTCCAGTTACACCGCCAAGAAAATTAGCCACTGCACTTGACAATAACCAAAAACCAAACATTAATCCAATGAGCCTAACTGGGGCTAACTTACTTACATAAGACAAACCTACTGGAGATACACATAATTCCCCAAGGGTGTGAAAAAAATAAGCTATAATTAACCAAATTACACTTACAGCTGCTGTCTCAGCTCCAAGTGGAATCGACAAAGAACCATAATATAAAAATCCAAAACCAAGGCCTAACAATATTAGACCTATTGAGAATTTGATAGGTCCTGAAGGATTCAACTTTGATGCCCAAACCAATGAAAAAACTGGAGCTAACAAAATAATAAATAATGAATTTAAACCTGAGAACCAAGATGCAGGAATTTCGGTTTCAGTAACCCCTGCGTTAAAAATATCAAACGGAACATAATTTTCTGTCCAGAACTGTATGAAAGATAATATGTAAGCTCCATCTAATCCAAGACCAATAACAAGGATATAGGGAAGAGATGTTTTACCACCTAAAAATCCAAGCATAAAAAAAACAATAATCCATATAATCACAAAACTAAGACTCAAAAATATGTTAGATAAAGCATACTCATTAAATATATTTTTAAATAGTCTTAATAACACATAAGTAATAACAATCATTGGTACAATGGTTATAACCGTATTAACAACTTTAAAGATTACTGCTGATAACCCCACCAAAGTTCTTCCAGTGTAATCGTTAGCAAAAATTGTCATTGCTCCACCAGCTTGTTCAAATGCCCACCAAAAAAATATGGTTGCAATAGAAAAAATTATAATAACAAAAATTCTTTCTGATTCTACATTTTTTACAATTTTTCCATATTTATTTTCATTGATTTGTCCTTTTTTGAATAACAATAAAAACACAAAAAAAGGTATAAACTGATACCATCCAGAATATCCAAGATCGTGACACCTTCTCGCGGATTGTGCAAAAAATTGCAAAAAATTGAGAATTAAAATGATTATTGTTATAAATAAACTGAGTGTACTTAAAAAAATACTTATCAAGGATGTGGTGTTTATAATCGA
>PKDV01000028.1 GCA_002862715.1 Flavobacteriaceae bacterium
GTACTACAACGGTGCAGATGAGTATGGTAATCAGATAGAAGAATCAAGCAGATAAGAGTCTTTTGAGCATAGATGGAATAAAGCAAGAGCTATCCTTTTGAAGAGCAAATAAACTTGTCGTTTTCTATTGCTAAAGTCAAATTTCAGGTAAAGTACCTATCCTCAGCCAATTGTTTTGCCATCATTTCTGCTGATTGCAACAATAGCCGATCTGGGTACTGAGCTCCCACCATCAGGAAAGTGACATTTGTCAGGATTATTTTCACCTGGATGCTGGACTCCTACAAACATAGTCTTTTTATCACTACTCCATGTGATACCAGTGATTTCACACTCTTTAGGACCTACTAAAAATCTGTCAATTTTACCTGTCCTAGGATTTGCGCATAACATTTGGTTATTACCCATTCCTTCAAAGGCTCCTTGATTAGTATATTTACCATCAGTTTGTATCCATAAGTTACCTTTTGAATCAAATGCGATTCCATCAGGTGAATTAAACATATTATCCTTCGTAATATTTTCAGAGCCCTTCATTAAACCTTCACCAACAACAGGATTACCAGCCATTGCAAATAAATCCCATTTAAACCCGTCAGCGGCATGTTCATTATTGTCAGGAGTCCATCGAACTATTTGACCATATGGATTTTCGACTCTTGGGTTAACTGCATTAACAGGTTGATTAGGTTTAACACCTCTATTTTTATTATTAGTTAAGGCACAATACGCCTCCACTTTATTAGGATTTGCAGCCACCCATTCAGGTCGATCCATAGTTGTTGCACCAACTTGGGTTGCCGCCATCCTTGTGAAAATACTAATATCTGAATCGCTCATTCCCGATTCTTTTAAATTAACCCATCTCCCGGTTCCATTCTCATTAAAAATCGCCACAAATAAATCACCTTCCGTTAATAGATCATAATTTGATGCAGCTCCTTTTATGTACTTTCCTTTTGAAACGAATTTGTATAGATGCTCTCCTCTTTCATCATCTCCCATATAGGCAACAACTTGACCATTCTTGGAGACAACAACTTCACAGTTTTCATGTTTAAATCTACCCATTGCCGTCTGTTTCCTTGGCATTGATTGTGGCTTAGAGGGATCAATTTCAGTAATATAACCATGCCTATTAATTTCATTCGGATTTTTTACAACATCAAATCTATCCTGATTCATAACCCAGTTGTAACCCCAATCTTTAGTTTTAACCCCATATCTTTTCAAATCTGCTGACAGATTTGCATTAGGGTCTGATGGAGATGAGAAATAACCGTGAAAATTCTCTTCACAAGCTAAATAAGTTCCCCAGGGAGTTCTGCCATTACCACAATTATTAAATGTACCTCTTGCTAATTTGCCTGTTTGATCCTCATCTGTTTTAAGTAATGGATGACCTGCAGCCGGTCCGTCTATAGCCACTTTCGTATCTGCAGTAATTTTTCTGTTATAAAGAGAATCTTTAACTATTTCCCACTTCCTACCTTTTTGTGCAACTTCAAAAATCGATACTCCATGTGCAGCCATGCCTTTTCTAACATCATCAGGTGTTTCAGGAAGCCCACTAGCACGGTTACCATAAATTATTTTTCTATTACAGTATTCATTATTGACTGCAAGTACTGACTTGCCATTAACCTCAAAAAGACTCATTCCATCATTGTTATCTCCAAATGATAGTTCTTGCGACTCCCCAGTTCCTCTTGTTTGCTGATCAAATTCAGGGGCTCCGCTCCATAATGGATCACCCCAAGCTGCAACCGTATGCCAACTAAAACCTTTTGGGACAGTAATTGTATCTTTACTATTGGCTGCTAAAGGTGTAAAACTAATGCCATTAAAGTCTGAACCAAATCCAATTGCTTTGCTTGGAATAGTGGCAGCAGCAAAAGCACCTATTCCTATAGCAAATGAACCCTGAAGAAATTTTCTTCTTGAAACAACTTCGTTAAAATCAGACACAACATAAAAGTGATAACTAATTTAAAAATCTATCTCTAAAGTTAAATTTAATTTAAGGAGTTTCTAAAGTTTAAAATCAGCTCGAAAAGAGCATAAGAGTTTAGTTGCTTTCTAATAAAAAACTTGTTGACTCATACCCTTTTCAGTTGCTATAAATGTTAGTACACTTGTACTATATAACTATGGAGGACTGGCAGGAATGGGATTATCTAGAGGACGAAATATTAGTAAGAAAACGACGGAAGATTTGTATTACTTGCAATCACTTCAGGTACAGCACGACAAGTTCTTGTGTCACCATCCTTACCTGTCCCTTTCATCAAAAGCTTATTCCTCAAGGCGATCATCTAATTAAGGGGTGTAGATACTGGAGAGAGAACAGTAGGATCTTTGCCCCAGAAGCCGCTTGAAATCCACAGAACAAAATTCATCGCTTCTATCATAAAGGCACTTACAAACTTCTAATGAAATCTCTTCTTGCAAGTAATAGATCAAAAGCCATATTAGGTATTGGAATATTAGCTATTGGTATTGGTGCGATATCAAAAAAAGTTATCAGCTACCCATCAGGAGGATGTATGAAAGGAGCTCAAGAAATGACCTTTAATTTGAATAAATCCATTCTCAATAAGCCCTGGATAAGCTGAAATCTGAAAAGTTAAATATGTATGCCTTACCAAACTTTAGCTGCAAATAATTGCTATTAGTATTGTTACAGCTGGTGTACTGGTAAGGTACCAATAAGCTTTTTAACCTTGGAGGTACAAATAACACTCAAAACAAACCCCAAAGAAAAACTTTATTAGGAGATGGAATGTTGCTTATGAATTACTCATTAAATAGTTTTATCCTTTTTTTTAACTTTTTAATTGGTTTTGACGTTGTATTGTCGTCCATCTTTTGTCCAATATCCCACTTTAAGTCCACTTGACCACGGATAGTCTTTATAAATCCTTTTATATACCTACTGTTTGTTGGCATGGTAGTACTGTCATGTGGACAGGTCTTCACTAAAAATGGACTTATTACCTTTAGGCAAGCGGACTAAATCCTCGTGGAGT
>PKDV01000037.1 GCA_002862715.1 Flavobacteriaceae bacterium
TGTTGAAATAAGTGTTGTTTGTCAAAAACTAGTTAATAAATCTAAGCTTGTAACATCAAAGGGAAAAGAGATAATAGCTTTTTCAATTCCTATTGCAAGAGTGATTAACCCTATTTTTGACTTATTCTCAATTATTAAACTCATTTATTTAATAAATAAAACTAAACCGGACGTTATCCACGCACATAGTGCAAAAGCTGGGGTAATTGCAAGAATTGCATCTTTCTTTTTTAAAATAAAGGTCCTATACACCCCGCATGCCTTTTCTTATTTAAGTGCAAACTCTAAATTCAAGAGATTTCTGTTTCTGATTGTAGAGAAGATCTTACGAACAAAAAATACAATTGTTTTAGCAACTTCAAACTCAGAAAAAAATCAGGCAATTCACACTGTTGGTTTCGATCAAAAAAAGGTTTTTGTGCTGCAAAATGCTATTAATTTAAAAACAATAGCAGAGGATAAGGTTTTAGAAAAAACTCTAAAAGGGAAAACATACATTTGTACAGTTGGCAGACCTTCCTTTCAAAAAAATTTGGAAATGTTAATAAGAGCCTTTGAAATAGTAGTTCAAAATAACAACAGGGTTCATTTATTTATTATAGGAGCGGGAGAGTATAGCCCAAGAAAAGATAAAATTATTAATATGGTTAATAATAAAAAACTAAATGCCAGGATAACTATACTTCCTTGGATTTCAAGAAAGAAAGTGCAAACATATATTAAAAACGCCAAGCTATATGTTTCCTCCTCAAGATATGAAGGAATGCCATACTCTGTCATTGAAAGCATGGCTCTTTCTACACCCTCTGTGTTAACCAATACTGACGGAAATAGAGACCTGGTAATTAACAAAAAATCCGGCTTTTTGGTAGATATTTGTGATGATGTGCAAATGGCAAATAAAATTACTACTCTTCTAAATGATACTAAGTTGAGGAATAAGTTTGGATTGCAGGCTAACAGGCTTTTTATGCAAAATCATCTGCTCTCCGACTACTTGAAAAAACTCACTACACATTATCAAAAAAACATTTAAACAATGTTCTTTTTGCATAGTAGTTGATCACAATTACTTTCATAATTAAAAAATAAAATAATGCAATAATATGAGATTAAAAGCGTTATCATTGTATCTTCAAATTACAACTAACTTAGAAAAGAGAATTTAAAGAATGGTAAAAAAATATGCCGGAAGATATTCTAGGTTTCTTAGACCTATTTCAATAGTCACTGATTTAATTGTTGTCAACTCATTTATTTTTTTATTTATTTTCTATAATGAAATTTTTTTAGGAAAGCTTACATATATCATTTTTTCATTTTTATGGATTGCCTCTTCTTTGTTAACCCGTTTTTATGAGGTTTATAGATTTACTAAAGTCTTAAGGATATTTACGATAATTTTTTACCAGTTTGTTTTGTTCACAGTGCTTGTATTTGCATATTTTGGGGTTACAGACTCAAACGAAGCAGATTCTTTGACAGTGTTTCTTTATATTACTTATTGTTTTATTCCAATTGCTGGCTTTAAGTTACTGTTATATTATGGTTTACAAAGATACAGACTAGGTTTTGGTGGCAATTTTAGGAAAACAATCATAATTGGAAATAATGATGCTGTCTCCGAACTTAAGGATTTTTTCACAACCCAAAAGGAGCTTGGATATGAAAATAGAAAGACTTTTCAATTTAAATCTCCACATGATTTTGACATAGAATCATGTTTTATTTTTATTTTAAATAACAATATTGACGAGGTATACTGTTCAGCAAATGAGCTAAAAAAAGACCAAATAAAATCATTGGTGCTTTTTTGTGAAAACAACTTTAAAATTTTAAAATTTATTTCTGAAAGGGGAGGTATTCTTTCCAAAAAACTTCAGTCAGACACCTATGGTTTTTCAACAGTGCAATCTCTTAGACCAATGCCTTTGTCAAACGATTACAACTCATTTATAAAGCGTTTTTTTGATATTATATTTTCATTTTTAGTTATTGTTTTCATTTTATCTTGGGTTACCCCTTTAATAGCATTACTAATTAAAATTGAAAGTAAAGGACCTGTTTTTTTCAAACAAACTAGAAATGGAATAAAATACAAAGAGTTTACATGCTTTAAATTTAGGTCTATGTTTGAAAACAAGACTGCTGACACTCAACAGGCAACAAAAAATGATGTAAGAGTTACACGAGTTGGAAGGTTTTTACGAAAAACTAGCATTGACGAATTGCCTCAATTTTTTAATGTTTTGATGGGGGACATGTCTGTTGTTGGTCCTAGACCACATATGATCAATGAAAATGAAAAGTATGCTAAATCAATAAAAAAGTTTATGGTTAGACACTTTGTGAAGCCTGGTATTACGGGAATGGCACAGGTGAAGGGGTTTAGAGGTGAAATTGAGACTGAAACGGATATTAAAAATAGAGTTAAATACGATATTTATTATCTAGAGAACTGGACCTTATTATTAGATTTAAATATTATATTTCTAACTTCAATTAATTTTTTAACTGGACAAAAAAAGGCATATTAAAATGAATGTACTTATTTTGGGCTCTGGCGGAAGAGAGCATTGCTTTGCAGAACTAATTTCTAAAAGCAAGCATTGCGATAAGCTTTTTGTTGCTCCCGGTAATTCTGGAACAAGTTTAATGGCACAAAACTTGGATTTTTCCCCCATAGATTTTGATTTAGTCAAAGGGGCTATAACAAAGCACAATATACAATTAGTTGTTGTCGGGCCTGAGGACCCATTGGTTAGCGGAATACATGATTTTATTGTATCAGACCCAGTTTTGAAAGGAGTTAAGGTGATTGGGCCTAAGCAACAAGCTGCACAATTAGAGGGAAGTAAAGATTTTGCTAAAAACTTTTTGAATCGCCACAATATCCCTACCGCCAAACATCAAACCTTTACGACTAGACAATTTGAAGAGGCATGTGAATACATAGAGAATAATTCTCCACCATATGTTTTGAAAGCTGATGG
>PKDV01000038.1 GCA_002862715.1 Flavobacteriaceae bacterium
CAGGGTTTCATTTTGAGTTACAAAAAACAAGAAATAAATTCATCAAAATCAATCAAAATTGCACTTAAATATGATAAGATTACAAAGGAACCAGTTATAAAAAAATTAAAAAGAGTCAGTACTCCAGGTTTGAGAAAATATGTTGCTTCTGTTGACATTCCTCGTGTTTTGAATGGATTAGGAATTGCGATAATTTCAACTTCTCATGGAATTTTAACTGGCAAGCAAGCAAAGAAACAAAATGTAGGAGGGGAAGTCCTCTGTTACGTTTTTTAAAAAATATAAAAATGTCTAGAGTAGGTAACAGCCCAATATTAGTTCCAGAAGGTGTAACAGTTGATTTAAAGCCAAATCACATTGTTATAAAAGGGAAACTTGGTGAGTTAGACTTAATTTTTAATGATATTGAAGTAACTCTTAAAGAAAAAAATATTGTTTTAAGTAGAAAATCTGACAGTAAATTGCATAAATCAAAACACGGTTTGTATAGAGCATTAATTGCAAATATGGTTAAGGGTGTCTCTGATGGATTTATTAAAGAACTCGAGCTTGTTGGGGTTGGTTATCGTGCTTCTAATCAAGGACAAAAATTAGATTTATCTCTAGGATTTTCTCACAATATTGTTATTGAACTACCTGTTGAACTTAAATTGGAAACAATAAGTGAAAAAGGAAAGAATCCCATAATAAAGTTGATGTCCCATGATAAACAGCTTCTAGGGTTGGTTTCTGCTAAAATACGTTCATTTAGAAAGCCTGAGCCTTACAAAGGAAAAGGTATAAGATTTGTTGGTGAAATTATAAGAAGAAAAGCAGGTAAATCTGCATAATAATGAAAATATGAGTAAGCTTGAAAGAAAAAAACGGATTCAAAGGAGTTACAGAGACTCAGTTCATGGTACTAATTTAAGACCAAGATTATCTGTCTTTAGGAGTAACAAAGAGATTTATGCCCAAATTATAAATGATGATTTGGGTATTACTCTTGCATCTTCATCATCAAGAGACAAACAATTTGAAAAGTTTTCTGGCTCAAAATTAGATTTATCTAAAGAAGTTGGAAAATTAATAGCAAAAAAGGCTATGGATGCTGGAATTAAAAAAATTGGTTTTGACCGAAATGGATATCTATATCATGGTCACATCAAATCTCTAGCAGAAGGAGCACGTGAACAAGGATTAAATTTTTAGATTATGTATAAGGATTATAAAAGCGTACAGTTTGTAAAGCCAGCAGGTCTTGATTTAAAAGACAGGCTCGTGGGTGTTCAAAGAGTTACCAAAGTTACAAAGGGAGGAAGAACTTTTGGATTTTCAGCAATTGTAGTTGTTGGAAATGAAGATGGAGTTTTAGGTCATGGATTAGGAAAGTCTAAAGAAGTTTCTGAGGCAATTTCAAAGGCTGTAGAAGATGCAAAGAAAAATTTAGTTAAGGTTCCTATAATCAAAGGCACTCTTCCTCATGAGCAGCTTGGAAAATTTGGTGGGGCACGGGTTTATATTCAACCTGCTTCAGATGGTACTGGAGTTATTGCTGGAGGTCCAGTTAGGGCAGTTTTAGAAGCAGCTGGTGTTCAAAATGTTTTGTCAAAATCACAAGGTTCATCAAACCCTCACAATGTAGTAAAAGCTACTTTTGATGCTCTTTTAAATTTAAGAGATGCAAATAAAATTGCAGAGTTAAGAGGAATTACTGTTGATAAAGTTTTTAATGGTTAATAATATGTCTAAAATTAAAATCACTCAAATTAAAAGTTTTATCAAAAAACCAAAGAATCAAAAGTTAACACTCAAAGCTTTGGGTTTAAAAAAAATAGGTCAATCTGTTATTCATGAAAAAAGTAATGTAATTGACGGAATGATTGAAAAAGTCAAACATTTGATTAAAGTTGAAAAAATACAATAATGGATTTAAAAAATTTAAAGCCTGCCAAAGGTTCAGTAAAAACAAAATCTAAGAGATTAGGTAGAGGTCAAGGTTCTGGCTATGGTGGAACATCCACAAGAGGCCACAAAGGAGCAAAGTCTAGATCTGGTTACTCAAAAAAAATTGGTTTTGAAGGTGGTCAAATGCCTCTGCAAAGAAGAGTGCCTAAATTTGGATTCAATAATATAAATCGAAAAGAATATAAAGTTCTTAACCTTGATAAACTTCAATACCTATCTGACAACAAAAAAATAAAAAAGAATATTGACATAGAGACTATGTTGAAGCTCGGATTGATTTCTAAAAACGATAATGTTAAAATTTTAGGTCGTGGAAGCCTCAAAGCTTCTTTGAAAGTTTCTGCTCATAAATTTTCTTCTGCTGCTAAGTCTGCAATTGAGAATGCAGGAGGAGAGGTAATTGTAATTTAATGAAGAATTTTTTTGACATACTTATTAATATTTGGAAAATTGAAGAACTTAGAGAAAGGATCTTATTGACTCTCTTTTTACTTGCTATTTATAGAATTGGAGCTCAGATAGTATTACCAGGAATTGACCCGATTCAACTGTCAGAACTTGCTGATAGGACTGGCGGAGGTGGATTATTGGGCGTACTAAATATGTTCACAGGTGGTGCTTTTGCAAATGCTTCAGTTTTTGCTTTAGGGATTATGCCTTACATTTCTGCATCTATTGTAGTACAGTTAATGGGAATAGCAATTCCATATTTACAAAAACTACAAAAAGATGGAGAAAGCGGAAGAAGAAAAATTAATCAAATCACAAGATGGTTAACAATTGCTATATGTGTTTTTCAAGCCCCTGCTTATTTATATTCATTAGGAGCCCTAGGTGTTCCTGATTCTGCATTTATTTTAGGTAAAGGAATCAGCTTTATTATACCCTCTGTTATAATTTTAGTTACCGGAACGATTTTTGCAATGTGGCTGGGAGAAAAAATAACAGACAAGGGTGTTGGAAACGGTATATCATTACTAATTACTGTAGGAATAGTTGCAACGCTTCCAATGTCTTTCGCTCAAGAATTTTCTTCAAGATTAAT
>PKDV01000096.1 GCA_002862715.1 Flavobacteriaceae bacterium
AAAGCTCAGAGAATAAGAACAATACAAAATGGAAACTTCAAAATGGTTGATGAAGGTGAGCAAGATGAATTTATTGGCATAATCAATTATTCGGTACTAACAATTATACAACTTGACTTGGGTGCTGTTGATGAACCAGATTTAGATAATCAGCAAACATTTGAATTATATAATAATATTATTGAGGAAACTATGTTATTAATGCTTAAAAAAAATCATGACTATGGTGAAGCCTGGAAAGAAATGAGAGTAAGTTCCTTGACTGATTTAATTCTTCAAAAATTATACAGAGTAAAAAAAATTGAAAACAATCAAGGAAAAACATTGGTTAGTGAAGGACTTAAGGCAAATTTTCAAGACATTATAAACTATGCAGTTTTTGCTTTGATACATCTTGATAATCATGAAATTACTTAATATGAGAAAAAAAATTATAATTGGAAACTGGAAAATGAATTTAGATTTTGAATCTTCTAATTATCTAATTCAAGAAATAATTTCAAAATCTGAAAATATAAATGTAAATATAGGAATTGCGCCTTCTTTTGTCTTACTTGATGAAGCAATAAAAAATACCAAATATTCTAAAATAAAAGTCTTTTCCCAAAATTTGAGCGAATACAAAAGTGGTGCATATACAGGAGAGGTTTCTGCTTCTATGTTGCTTTCAATTGGAGTTGAAAATGTTATTATTGGTCATTCTGAGAGGCGAAGCATTTTTAATGAAAACCATTCAATTCTTAAAAACAAAGTGGAAAATGCATTATTACATAATATGAATGTAGTATTTTGTTTTGGAGAAAAACTAGAGGACAGAAAATCTAATAATTACTTTAAAATTATTTCAAAACAATTAAAAGATTCTCTTTTCAATCTTGATGTAAATTTGTGGAATAAAATAATTTTAGCTTACGAGCCAGTGTGGGCAATTGGTACAGGCGAAACTGCAACACCCGAACAAGCCCAAGAAATTCACAGTTTTGTTAGAAACTTAATTAGTGAAAATTACAGTAAAACACTTTCTGAAAAAATTTCAATTTTGTATGGAGGTAGTGTGAAACCAAATAATGCTCAAAGTATTTTTTCACAAAAAGATGTGGATGGTGGATTGATTGGAGGCGCATCACTTGATTCTAATCATTTCATTGATATTATTAACTCAATTTAATTTATTTGAAATCGTTTATAATTTATAATCATAAAGAACAAGAAAGTCCAGAATTTGATTTAGAAGTAAAGTCATCAAGACTTCACGAAATCATTCTGTATAATGATGATGTCAATACTTTTGATCATGTTATAAGAACTTTGATTGAAGTCTGTGAGCATACTCCTGAGCAAGCAGAGCAATGTTCGTTAATCGTACACTACAAAGGCAAATGCTCTGTAAAAAGTGGGACATATGATGAATTAGAGCCAAAATGCATAAGGTTGCATGCAGCTGGTTTAAGCGCTGAAATTGTGTAAATTTTTATTTATAAATTCGTAAAAAAATTGCTTATGCGCTTTATTATTATAATGTTGCTAGTATTTAGCTATGCTAATTCACAAATGCTATCTATGAAAAATTCTATACATTCTTTTACCGTGGAAGATATTGATGGAAATAAATTCTCAATGTCTTCTCTCAAAGGAAAAAAAATAATGATTGTTAACACTGCTTCTAAATGTGGGCTCACCCCACAGTATAAAAAACTTGAAGCTCTTTACAAGCAGTTTAGGGAAAAAAACTTTGTTATAGTTGGTTTTCCATCTAACAATTTTATGTGGCAGGAGCCAGGTAGTAATAATGAAATTAAAGAGTTTTGTAAAAAGAATTATGGAGTTAGTTTTCCAATAATGTCAAAGATTAATGTTAAAGGAAGGAACAAACACCCCCTGTATGATTTTTTGACTAAAAAATCAAAAAATGGAGTAACTGATAGTTCTGTAAGTTGGAATTTTCAAAAATATTTAATAGACGAAGACGGTTTCCTAGTTGAAGTTATTTCTCCAAGAACACAGCCAGATGATATTCGTATATTACAATGGATTAATAATCCAAAATCATGAAAGCTGATATTTTGGCAATCGGAGCACACCCAGATGATGTTGAATTGTCTTGCTCTGGAACAATTGCAAAAGAAATTTCTGCAGGAAAAAAAGTAGTAATTATTGACTTAACTAAAGGTGAGTTAGGGACTCGAGGTTCTGAAAAAATTCGAGAGTTAGAAAGTAAAAAAGCTGGAGAAATTTTAAAAATTTCTGATAGAAAAAATCTTGGTCTAAAAGATGGTTTTTTTCATAATTCTGATGAAAACAAAATTAAACTAGTAAGATTAATTCGATTTTATAAACCTAAAATTGTTTTATGTAATTCTATTAATGACAGACATCCAGATCATGGCAGGGCATCAAAGCTAGTAGTTGAGTCTTGTTTTTTGAGTGGTTTAAAAAAAATCTCAACAAAATTTGATGATCTTACCCAACAAATTTGGAAACCCTTAAATATTTATCACTACGTACAGTGGAATTTAGAAATTCCTGATTTTATTGTAGATATTTCTGATTTTATGGATATAAAATTAAAGTCTGTTCAATGTTATAGCTCACAGTTTTATGATCCTGAATCCAAAGAGCCAAAAACTCCAATAAGTACCCAAAACTTTTTAAAAAGTATAAAATATAGGTCGGCTAATTTTGGTAGAATTATTGGTGCCGATTATGGCGAAGGTTTTGTTGCTAATCGTAAACCAGCTGTTGCATCTATTTCAGACTTGATTTAAATCTTGTTTTTGATTTAAAACATATTAAATTTGCGAAACAATACGGTGGTTGTAGCTCAGTTGGTTAGAGCGCTAGATTGTGGTTCTAGAGGTCGCCGGTTCGAGACCGGTCTTCCACCCTTAACCCTTCATAATTTGAAGGGTTTTACTTTTACTTACATTTCTTTTTGTATTTTTCAAAA
>PKDV01000015.1 GCA_002862715.1 Flavobacteriaceae bacterium
ATCAGTTTTTATTTGACCATCAATCATTGATTCTTCAATGTTTTTTGATGTTTCACTAATCTTATAAAAAATATCAAATTCTGAATTACAGGACTCATATTTTGGAATTCTTTTTTTACTTCTATAGTGATCTATAATTAAATTATTTGCAATTCTCATGACCCAAGAAAGAAACCTACCCTCTTCCCTATACTTTCCTTTTTTTAGGGTTTTTATTACTTTAATAAATGTTTCTTGAAAGAAATCATCTGCTAATTCTCTATCATTAATTTTTGAATATATAAAACTAAATACTCGATTTTTATATTTGTTTAATAATAATTCAAATGAGATATTATCACCACTAAGGTAACTTCTAATAAGTTCGTTATCTGCGTGCAAAGACATAATTACTCTTTTTAAGAAAAAATTTTTTGAGTAAAGTTTGTCTTATAGGCGAAGTATTTAATTCAAATATATAATTTATTTAGTTTTTATTCAAACATTAGGTTTTTTTACGTGCTAACTTATATATTTACAGATTGCATTAAAATAAAGTGAATAAAGATAATTTTATTGAAATTAAGGGTGCAAAAATGCACAATCTTAAAAATGTTAGTGTAAAAATTCCTAGAAATAAAATTGTAGTTTTCAGTGGACTTTCTGGTTCTGGAAAATCTAGCCTTGCGTTTGACACCTTGTTTGCAGAGGGTCAAAGACGATATGTTGAAAGCTTATCATCATATGCACGGCAGTTTTTGGGTCGCTTAAATAAGCCTAAAGTTGACTCCATAGATGGGATTTCTCCAGCAATCTCTATTGAACAAAAAGTAATTACCAACAATCCCAGATCGACAGTTGGAACTTCTACGGAAATTTATGATTACTTGAAGTTACTATTTTCTAGAATTGGTAAGACTTATTCACCTATTTCTGGAAATCTAGTTAAAAGACATAACACTACCGATGTTATAAATTATATAAAAACAATTAGTAATGGTGAAAAGTTATTGATTATTTCGCCGATAAAAAAAACAAAAAATTCATCATTAGCTTCAAAGCTAGATTATTATAAAAACCAGGGCTTTGCTAGACTTTTTGTAAAAGATAGAATCATTAGAATTGAAGATTTTGACTCAAAACATGATGAAGATTTATACTTAGTAGTTGACAGAATCATTGTTGAAAATAATGATGCATTCTACAACAGAACTTCAGAGTCAATTGAAACTGCATTTAGCGAAGGAAATGGTCTAGCGATAATTCAAAACATTGATAATAATAATAAAATTGAGTTTTCTAACCGTTTTAGTCTTGATGGTATGAATTTTATTGAACCAAATGAACACCTATTTAGTTTTAACAATCCTATGGGAGCCTGTGAGAAATGTGATGGGTATGGTGATATAATAGGAATAGATGAGGCACTTGTTATTCCAAATACAGATTTATCAATTTTTGAAGGGGCAGTTGCTCCATGGAAAGGAGAAAAATTAATTAAACATAAAAATAATTTCATTGAAAAATCGCACTTATTCGATTTTCCAATACACAGGCCTTACCATAAACTCAATAAAAGTCAAAAAGATGTTTTATGGAACGGAAATGACTTTGTTAAAGGAATTAATCATTTTTTCAACAAACTCCAACAAAAACTTTACAAAATTCAAAACAGAGTACTTCTCTCAAGATATCGAGGTCGAACTAAATGTTCTTCATGTAATGGAAAAAGACTTTGCCAGGAGGCATCATACGTAAAAATAGATGGTTTAATAATCAGTGATTTAGTTGACATGCCAATTAGTAAACTTGAAAAAATAATATCATCAATTAATTTATCAGAACACGATAGAAATATTTCATCAAGGCTAATGTTAGAAATCCAGGAGAGACTAAAATTTTTAAATATGGTTGGACTTGGATACTTAACACTAAATAGAAAATCAAACACTTTGTCTGGAGGTGAATCACAAAGGATTAATCTTGCAACTTCTTTAGGAAGTAGTCTTGTTGGTTCATTGTACATCCTTGACGAACCTAGTATTGGTTTACATCCAAATGATACAAGTAATTTAATCAAAGTCATAAAAAACCTTCGAGACCTTGGAAATACTGTAATAATAGTAGAGCATGATGAAGATATTATAATGGCATCTGACTATATAATTGATTTAGGTCCGGACGCCGGTGTTAATGGAGGTGAGGTTGTCGCCCAAGGAAATTATAATCAATTGAAAAATATGAATACTTGGACAGGAAAATATTTATCTAAAACTTTAAGTTTTGATATGAACTCAAAAAAGCCGTCATTCAGTAAAAAAATTAAGCTAATCGGAGCGCGGCACAACAATTTAAAAAATATAGATGTTATTTTTCCTTTAAATTCAATTACAGCTGTGACGGGTGTTTCAGGAAGTGGAAAAAGTACTTTGATTAAAGATGTTCTTTTGCCTGCAATAAAGAAGAAAAAAGATATTCACGGGGAAAAAATTGGAGAATTTACATCAATTGAAGGAGATTTCGAGTCATTTCAGTCAATTGAGTTTATCAGTCAAAAACCCATTGGTGTTTCATCTAGATCAAATCCAGTTACATATATTAAAGCATATGATGAGATAAGGAAATTGTTTGCGGAACAACAGTTTGCAAAACAAAATAGCTTTCAAGCTAAACATTTTTCATTTAATGTAGATGGCGGTAGGTGCGATAATTGTAAAGGAGAAGGTATTGTTAAAATAGAGATGCAATTTATGGCTGATGTTGAACTGGAATGTGATGAATGTGCAGGTAAAAGGTTTAAAAAAAATATTTTGCAAGTTAAGTTTGACGGATTAAATATTTTTGATGTTCTTTCTTTGAGTGTAAAT
>PKDV01000050.1 GCA_002862715.1 Flavobacteriaceae bacterium
ATTGGATGCTAACTCAATTCCAATAATTTCTTCATCTTTAAATTTAACAAAATCAAAAACTTGATTTTTGATTTCAATTTTGAGACCTTCCTCAAAATTTAATTCATACTCACCTCCATCTAATTGTTTGAAAGTAAATTTATTTCTGTAAACATTATAGTTTGCATAAATTTCTTCAATTTCCTCTCCAAGATAGAAGTTTGCTTTATTGAACTTATTAAATAAATAAACTGAACCAATATATTCATCTAAATTTATATTTTTGTTAAGTTCTTTGTATAATTGTACTGGGATATCAATCCTATTTTGCCCATAGAAAAAGAAATTGATGAAAAGAAAAAATATTATATATCTCATAGCGTTTTTTTGTTTTTTATTTAATATTAAAAAAATAAGTGCGCAAATTAACAATTTTAATTCCCATTTCGACGCTGTTAAGGAAAAATTAACAAATTTGGAAATTGAGGAACAAAATGCTGTAGATATTTTCATGGAAAACAGAACAGGAGAAGAAAGACCAGCGAGAATTACCAGTTTTGGACCACTTTATTATGAAGCACACAATTTAGCAGCTGCCGAGGATACAAATACAACATATCTTCATCCTGGTGGCGACTCCAATCTCAACTTAGAAGGTGAAGGATTTGAAATTGGAGTGTTCGATGCGGGCCACGTACTTGACACACACGTAGAATTTCAAAATGGTAACAATAGAGTTGTGGTTGGATATGATGTTGGTTTCGAAATTAATTACAATTGGCACGGCACACACGTTGGTGGTACAATTGGTGCGAGTGGTGTTAGAGGAGAAGCAAAAGGAATGGCTCCTAAATGTAGAATACTAAGCTATGATTGGAGCTGGGTAAATCAAGAAATACTCTCTGGAAATTTTGGAGATGCTTATTTATCTAACCACTCTTATGGCCTTAGAGGATGGAATAGCAATGGAAATGTAATCAATGCAGCATACTTAGGAACTTATGATAATTGGGCGTCAAATACTGATGAAGTTCATTATGCAAGACCAAAATATTTAGGAGTTTACTCAGCTGGTAATGACGGTCGAAATAATAATCCTGAACCAATTTATGCAGGTTATGATAAGTTAACTGACAACTCAACAGCTAAAAATAACTTAGTTGTTGCTAATGCTAGAGATATTTGGAATTATTCTGGTGGTCAATTAATACAAATTAATGCAGGTAGTAGTCAAGGACCAACAAATGACTTAAGGATTAAACCAGATATTGCTGGAAACGGGACAAGTCTTCTATCCACTTACACTGGATCTGACACTGCTTACGCTACTGCATCTGGAACTTCAATGGCATCCCCAAATGTTGCAGGCTCATTAATTTTATTGCAGGAGTATTATTTCAAGACAACTGGTGAAATACCTCTTTCATCTACAATTAAAGCCTTAGTATTTAATGGTGCTAAAGACGCTGGTGACATAGGTCCAGATCCAATATTTGGCTGGGGTTTTCTTGACATGAAAAAGAGTTCACAAATAATTGGTGAAAATGTCAGTAACAAAACAATTGTTGAATCTTCAATTTTGAACGGTGAAGAAATTGAATACAATCTTGAAGTCAGTGAAGGCATTGAAAATATTTCAGTAACAATTTGTTGGACTGACCCATCAGCAAATAGCTTAGAAAATGCTGAGGATAAAGACGCTTCAGTATTGGTAAATGATTTAGACATGAGAATTGTTGAAATTAGCGATGGCGAAATTATACACCTACCCTATACCTTATCGCTTGAGAATCTAAACATTAACGGCGTTTGGGCTGTAAAAGCAGACAATTCTAAAGATAATGTTGAAAGGGTTGATTTTATGGCAACTCAAGGTGCAGTCTATAAAATTCTTATCAATCACAAAAATTCAATTGAGAATCCCACTGTTGATAATGATGAGCTAAAGTTCCAAAATTTTTCAATTGTTGTGTCTGAGGGTTCTAGGATTAATACCACACTAAGTAATGATAATGTATTTGATTTAAATAATAATGCCTTTCATTTTTATGCAAATAGAACGAGTCTTAATCTTACAAATCATAACAATTATAGTATAGACAAACTTGAGATTTATGGAATAACAGGTAAACTTTTATATTCAAAAAGTAATATTGGGAGTATAAACAGTTATGAGGTTTATGAAATTCCAAAGTTTGGAATATTATCAATTGATTATAACAACAAAAAATTTATTAGAAAGTTCGTAAAAAAATAATTACTTTTTAATGAGGGTATGGGTCTTCAAATCTCCAGACTTCATTTTTAAAGTTGAGAAATATATTCCTTTTTGAATTTTTTGAGTTTCCAAAGTGAATCTTTCAAAGTTTGAATCAAAAAAGTGTTCCTCTACAATTTTACCACTTAAATCAAAAATAACTAAAGATTCAATTTTTTCGTTACTTGGATTATATAAATTTATGTAGTCTTCGAATGGATTTGGAAAATACTTGATTTGTGATTTTAAATTTAAATCAGAAATACTTAAACTTTGAAGATAACATTCAGAAAGCTCAAGTTTGGTAACACCTTCAGCCATATATTCGTCTAAGTCTCTCAATAATTTTGCATTTACAGCATCCTTAAACTCTGCTGACTCTTTATCTATCTCACTTCCTCTTCCACCTGCATAATGCATTAATGACTCTGTATTTATAACATGCGTCAATCCACCAGAATGACCAAGTTCATGTCTAAAAGTTCCACTTGAATCATATCTAAAAGGGTTAACGCTTCCGTCAATATGAGCTGTATAATCCCAAGCAGCAGCTCCATTGATATCAATATCAAATTCATTAATATAACAAGC
>PKDV01000018.1 GCA_002862715.1 Flavobacteriaceae bacterium
AAAACTTTTAAATATGTAGATGAAAAATATAAACACGTTGACAATCATGCAATGTGGATAAATCCCAAAAATAATTCTCATTGGCTTGTAGGTTGTGACGGCGGTATTTATGAAACATTTGATAAAGGAGTTAAATGGGATTACAAAAAAAATCTTCCAGTTACTCAATTTTATAAAGTTTCGGTTGATAATTCTTCGCCCTTTTATTATGTTTATGGGGGAACACAAGATAATTATACTTTAGGAGGTCCATCTAGAGTAAACAATTCGCATGGAATTTCTAATCAGGATTGGTTTGTTACTCATGGAGGAGACGGTTTTGAGACACAAGTTGACCCAATAAATCCAAATATTGTTTACTCACAATCTCAGTACGGTTTTTTAGTTCGCTATGATAAGTTAAGTGGAGAAGAAGTTGGAATTAAGCCAATTGCACGCAAGGGTGAATTATCATATAAATGGAACTGGGATGCACCACTTTCCGTGAGCAATCACGTTCCTGGTAGACTTTATTTTGCTGCTAATAAGGTATTTAAATCTGATGATTATGGAAATAGCTGGGAGGTAATTAGCGAAGATTTAACTCGGCAACTAAACAGAAATGAATTAAAAGTTTATGACAGAGTGCTTAGCATTGATGCAGTAGAGAAAAATGGTTCCACATCCCCATACGGAACAATTGTAGCACTTTCTGAATCCCCATTGGATGCCAATCTTATAGCGATTGGAACAGATGATGGTTTAATTCAAATAACTGATGATGGGGGAGATAACTGGAAAAAAATTGACAATATTTCTGGTGCGCCTAAACGGTCCTATGTAAATTCCGTTTATCTTTCTAAACACAATGTCAATGTAATCTATGTGGCATTCAACCACCACAAATACGGTGACTTTAAGCCATATGTTTTTATGTCTAAAGACAAAGGTAAAAGTTGGGAATCTATAAGTAACAATCTTCCTGAAAGAGGAAGTGTTTATTCTCTAGAGGAAGATCATGAAAAAGAAGGCTTAATTTTTTGTGGAACAGAATTCGGAGCTTTTTTCTCACCTGATTTTGGACAAAGATGGAAAAAATTATCAAATGGATTACCAACTATTTCTGTGAGGGATATTGCAATCCAAAGTAGAGAAAATGATCTTGTGCTTGGAACATTTGGTAGAGGTTTTTACGTATTGGACGATTATTCACTTCTAAGAAATATTGATAACAAACAAAAATTAGTGCCTAAAATTTTTCCAATTCGAGATGCATTGATGTGGGAAAAAGCATCACCACTTGGAAGATCCGAAAAATCATTCCAGGGAGATAATTTTTTTCTCTCTGAAAATTTAGATCCCGTAGCTCTAATATCTTATAGCTATGATAGTTCCCCAGAAAGTTTAAAGACAAAACGTCAAAAGAGAGAATCTAAGCTCATAAAAGATAAAAAGGATGTTTCTTATCCTACTTACAATGAGCTTTATGAAGAAACTAATGAGATTATGCCTCAACTCGTCTTCACAATAAAAGATAAAAATGGTTTGGTTGTAAAAAAAATATACAGGCCATTGTCAAAAGGAGTTTCAAGGTTTGAGTGGAATTTAAGATATGAAGTCAATACTCCAGTTGGAAGAAGTTCATCCCAAGTTTCTAGAGGAACTTTGGTAAACCCAGGAAAGTATTCTGTTAAAATGTCATTATTATATAAGGGTTCCATTTCGGAAATAGTTCCAGAGGTATATTTCAATGTTGTTGCTTTGGATAACACTGTAATGCCAGCAAAAAATCGTGAAGAAAAAGTGAATTTCCAAAGAAAAGTTGCTGTTTTACAGGGTGAGATAGGTGAGTATTCAAACAAGTTATCTGAGATGAAAAATAAAATGCCTTACATTTTAAATGCAATTAAAAAAACCGAAAAGTCTGCTGATTTCTTGTTAAATAATTACAATTCCATAAACAAGAGTATTAAGGAAATTGAGAAGTTATTTTTTGGTGATAGTGTAAAAGGAAAACTAGATATTCAATCTGTGCCAACTCCATCGACAAGAATTGGTTTAATCGGATATTATCAAAGAAATTCTACCGCAGATCCTACAATAACTCATCAGAAGAGTTTTGAAATTGCAAAGGAAGAATTCATGCCAATTAAATCAATGATAGAGGATTTGAAAGTAATGGTGGAAAAACTTGAGGAAATCCTAAAAGAGAATAAAGCACCTTATACACCAGGAAGATTAGAATTTAATAACTAATAAAACTAAATTTTGATAATTCATTAAATCGAATGATAATATTTTAATTTTTAAATTTTAAAGTTTAACTTAATTGTCAATAAATTATCGGCTTATGGCAAAATTCTACACCCCACTTTTGGCTTTATTTATTTGCACCAATTTTTATTCACAAACAGTACTTTCTGAAGATTTTGAGACTGGTAACCCAACCAATGGTACATTACCTTCTGGTTGGACTACAGTTCAAGAAAATACTACTACTGGAAATTCCTCAGAAATATGGATTGTAAAATCCGGAGCCGATGCACCAGTTCCGTTTGCTGCAGGAAATGGTTACATGTATGACACCACAATAGCTGGATTCACCGGAAACTATGCAATTTTTGATAGTGATGCATATGGGGATAATAATACTCCAGAGCAAGCAGCATTGATATCTCCTGCGTTTGATTGTTCCTCAAAGCCTGCTGGAGCAAATGTTGTTTTAAATATGAAACACTTTATATATGCACTTACGGGACAATCTGTGCAATTACAAATTTCCCAAGATGGTACAAATTATACGACTGTTGCAACTCTTGTTGATACTGTTTACGGAAGCTATTCA
>PKDV01000082.1 GCA_002862715.1 Flavobacteriaceae bacterium
CGTGAGATATATTGGCGCAATTGACGACAGTTCAAGAAATCCTGAAAAAGTTAGAACAAAATATGTTGAAAATGCTGTTGACAGCTTATTAGAAGGAGTTCTTCCAAAAACTAACTCAACAAAAGCAATAGGATGTTCAATAAAGACCTTGTAATTAATTATACATTAAATCTAAAATGAATAATATCACCATCTTTTACAGTATAATTTTTACCCTCAATTCTTAACTTTCCTGCTTCTCTAGCGTTTTGTTCTCCGTTGCAATTTACAAAATCTGAATATGCGATTACTTCAGCTTTAATAAATCCTTTTTCGAAATCAGAATGTATAATTCCTGCTGCCTTTGGTGCAGCTGTTCCGGTTTTAATAGTCCAAGACCTCACCTCTTTTTTACCAGCTGTAAAAAAATTTTCTAATCCTAAAAGTTTGTATGTATTTCTGATAAGTTTATTTATCCCAGGTTCTTTTAATCCAATATCATCAAGAAAAATTTTTCTTTCTTCATAAGTTCTTAATTCATTTATATCAGCTTCCAGTGCAACTGCTAAAACCAAAACTAGGCTGTTTTCATTTTTGGTTGATTCGACAATTTTATCAACATAATCATTCCCTCTGATAGCAGATTTTTCATCAACATTACAAACATATAAAACGGGTTTTGCTGTTATTAATTTCAATGGTTCAAGATATGATTCCCATTCTTCCTCACTTAATTTAATGTTTCTTACAGATTCTCCTCGTTCTAAAGATTTTATAATTTTTTCAAGAACATTAAGCTCTTTTTTTGCTGTATCTTCTCCAGTTTGGGCTTGTCTTTTAATTTTATCAATTCTTTTATTAATTGAATCGAGGTCTTTCATTTGAAGTTCAATGTCAATAATTTCCTTGTCCCTAACAGGGTCAACTGTTCCATCAACATGAATAATTCTTTCGTTATCAAAACATCTTAGAACATGAATTATTGCATCTGTTTCTCTAATATTACTCAAAAACTGGTTACCTAATCCTTCTCCTTTACTAGCTCCTCTAACTAATCCAGCAATGTCTACAATCTCAATACAAGCTGGAATTACTTTTTCAGGCTTTACTATGCTTTCTAAAACATTAATTCTTCTATCCGGAACATTAACGGTTCCAATATTTGGTTCAATTGTACAAAATGGAAAATTTGCGCTCTGTGCTTTAGCATTTGAAAAACAATTGAATAAAGATGATTTACCAACATTGGGTAAACCTACAATACCAGCTTTCATAATTAATCGGGGTGCATAAAACGTTGTTTGCCAAGTAATTGCTCTTCCGTCTCGACATTATTTTCATCTGGAATACAACAATCTACTGGACAAACTGCAGCGCATTGTGGTTCATCGTGGAAGCCTTTACACTCAGTACACTTATCTGGAACAATAAAATATACTTCGTCTGAAATTGGTTCTTGTAATTCACCTGCATCAATGTCTATACCGTTTGGAAGGATTACATTGCCTTGGAGTTTAGTCCCATCAGAGTATTTCCAATCATAAGCTCCCTCATAAATGGCAGTATTCGGACATTCAGGTTCACAAGCTCCACAATTGATACAGTCGTCAGTGATTATAATAGCCATTACGTTTAATTAACTTTACAAAAATAACTTAATAAATAAAAAAACATGTCATTAAATCCAACTATTATATCATCTCTTACATCACTAGGTGAAATTTTAAAAAAATATTGCTTGGATACAATAGATAAAAAAAACAAAAAATTAATTGATGAATATGTTCATAATGCAACGAATCATAACAAATGGTTTACAAAAAATAATATCATGTTCTGTTTTAAGGTATGGTCGAAAAATTTAAGTTTTGATATATTAAAAAAATGGTTGTCAAATTATAATTTTAATAATCAATCGAAAACTTTAGGATTGGTGCTGGCAGGAAATATTCCATTAGTAGGATTACATGACATAATATGTGGACTTTTATGCAACTACAAATTAGAAATAAAACTTTCAGGTGAAGATTCACATTTGATAGTTTTTTGTCTTAATTATCTCTCTGCTAATAATAAGTTGATTAAAAATAAAATTAGTATTAAGAAACATAAAATTGAGAACTTTGATAAAGTAATTGCGACAGGTAGCAATAACACAGGTAGATACTTCAAGTATTATTTTAAAAACTATCCAAACATTATTCGAGGGAATCGAAATGGAGTTGCCGTTATATTAGGAAATGAGACTGAAAATGATTTAAAACTTCTTTGTATAGATATTTTTCAATATTTTGGCTTAGGCTGCAGAAGTGTTTCTTTTATTTTCTTTCCTCACAACTATGACTTTAACAATCTTTTGGAAGCAATTAACAGCTACAAATCACTAATTAATCACAACAGCTATTACAATAATTATATTTATAATAAGGCAATGATGGTAATGCAAAAAGAAGATATTATTGACAGTGGTTTTTTTATTTTAAACAAAAAAAAATCACTTCATTCTCCTTTAGCTTCATTAAATTATTGGAACTATAATGACATCAATGAGGTAAATAATTTTATAGAAAATAACAATCATAACATTCAATGTGTTGTTAGTAAAAAATTTAAAAATTCAATTTATTTTGGTGAATCACAAAATCCTAATATTTCTGATTATGCAGATAATGTTGATACAATTGAATTTTTGTTAAAAAACTAAATAATTTTTTTCAAGATAAAACCTCGTATTTTATTACATTGCACAAAATTGCTAAATGAAACATAATTTCAGCGCTGGCCCATGCATACTTCCTGCAGAAGTAATGGAAAAA
>PKDV01000024.1 GCA_002862715.1 Flavobacteriaceae bacterium
ATAAAGCAATGTCTTCATGAGATTGGAACTATAACTGGAGAGGTTACCACAGATGATATTCTTGGTAACATTTTTTCTAATTTCTGTATTGGAAAGTAATTTTGATTAGAAATCTTTTAGAGATTCACTTGTATCCTCATCAGATGAAGCAAACCTATTTATATCATCACGATATGATGAACTTGGAGAAATTGTAAATCTAATTCTTATTAAGTCGTATACTTTTAAAGCAGATATATCACTTTCTGTTAATGGATAAATTGAGATACAATTTTTATCTACATAGTCAGTTACCATAGCAGATTTAGAGATAAGAACGTCTCCATTAGATAAGTAAAGCGTAAGTGGCTTGATGATTTTTGGGTTATCATCATATATGTAATTCGTTTCTAAATAAATGGCATCTCCATTATCAGTTTTAACAAAACTTACAAATACATCATCATATATATTATCAAAAGTTAAACCATATGAACTTGTGTAACTCTTATCCCCTACAAAAACAAGGTAATCTTGACTAAATGAAATTAAAGGAATCAATAGTAATAAGAGAAATAGATTTTTCATGCTCTAATTTAAAATTTTTAAATAAAAAGAAAAAAACTCCAATCTAATTATAATAATATCAAAGGCATTAACCTATTTAGGAACAGAAATATTTGACCCAAAAAAAATTGCATTTAAAAATAGCTTATTTGTTCCATACCAAGTTCCTCTAAAGTTTGGATTGTCAGCAAAAAGTACGACCCTTCCAGAACCTAAACCAGAAACAATCAAAGACGCAGAGCCTTTTAAATTATTTTCCATATTATTTTTAGATACATACCCGTCTATGTGAGGATTTTTGGAATACATGGCAACTGTAGAATAATGACTTTTTGATTTGTCCAAGAAAACATTGTTATTTTTGTAAACAGGAATTGATTGGTCTCTATAACCAAATGCTAGTGGGTGTGTTAGGTCTAAGTCTGCTTTCAAAATTGACCCACCTATTCTTTCTCTACCAGAGTATTCTCTTGCATCAATATATCTTTTTCTTGAGAAGATTGTATCTTTTTTTGTCTCAACCAAAGACTCCTTTACAATTTCTTTTTTAATAGCCCAGCTAGAAGCTGTTCCAATCGTAATTAAAGTATTCCCTTTACCAACCCAATCCTTTATATTTTTTATGCCTAACTCAGAAATCTGATTATATGTTCCTGAAACCATTACTAGTGTGGTATACTTATCCAATGAGGTTCTGTTAAATTGATTAAGTCTAATTTTAGTCAATGGAATTTGCACCCTTGTATCCAATAAATGCCATACTTCTCCAGCTTCATATGAACTCACACCGTCACCTATTAGCATCGCAACCTTTACTTTTTTATTAATCTTGAAATAATTACTTCCTAAATCAATTCCTGCGGAGCTATACCCAGTCTCAGTACTAAAAACAGGAATATTGAATTTTTTTTGAGCTGAGTTAACAACATCAAAAAGTTTTTCTGAATCTACTTTTTGTTTACTAACTGGAACCATCACAGTACCATGATTAAAACTTTTTACAGCATTATCTTTATTTACTTTAATTGAAAATGGCTTGTAAGCTGAATAACTAATTATCCCATTTTTATGAAGATGATTAAGCGCTGCAGGTGTATTGTAATCGTCCCAATCCAAAATGTATGCATAGTTTGATTTAGAAACTTTCGAATTGTTTATACTCATGTCTTCAACTTTGACTAACTTCTTTATATCAATCGATTTCAACGCTTTGTGTTTCATGTTATAAAAATTAGAAACGGACCATGCAGATGCATCATAAAAAACACTATCTAAATATTTGTCATGGGTTTCAAAAAAATTCTTGACCATTCTTGACTGCACTTGGTTTACGGGAACTAAGAACTTGTCATCCTTTTCATAAACTTTAATTTTATGAATTAGCAACTTATCAATAAAAGCTTTTGTTCTGTTTTTATCATAAATATCACCAAATTCATATGCTTTTATCTTCTCATTTTTAAACTCTGAAAGTGATGATTCAAAGAACCTTTTTTGATAATCCCTCAAGAGCATTTTATTATCAACAGCAGCTTCTACAGTTGCTATTCCATTTAAAAATTGATTTCTAATTGTAAAACCAAATGTCATTTCTCCGTAATTTGTTTCTTGAACGTGTCCTCTAGAGCTTGCTTGCTCAAAAAGTAAAGCTAGTCCTCCCTGCAGGTCTGAGTAAGTAGATCCATAACCAGGATAAGTTTCGTCAAAAGATTCTTTGCTGTAATAGAATGAACCTATGCTGTCCATATATTTTATATAATATTCAGCAAAAATTGGGTATAAATCAACATTTTCTTGTGGAATCAATGGTTTTACAGATGCACTAGGTTTCATGGGGTCAAAGAAATAATTACTATTTGTGCCCATTTCATGAACATCTACCACAACATTTGGATACCACTCATGTAGCCAATTAAGTTTGCCTCTTATTTCGGGGTGTATTGCCAATAGCCAATCTCTATTTAAATCAAACCAATAGTGATTGGTGCGTCCTCTAGGCCATGATTCGTTATGCTCCGCATCATTGGAGTCTGCAACTAAATTTATTGACTTGTATTGGTTTGCCCATTGCGAATGTCTGTCTCTACCATCAGGATTTAAAGTTGGATCAATAAACACAACTG
>PKDV01000047.1 GCA_002862715.1 Flavobacteriaceae bacterium
GAGTAACAATTTTATATAAAATTAGAATATTTAGAAGAATAAATATAATTTAACATAATATAAATTATAATTCAATTAATAATATTTAGTTGAAGGTTAGTTCTTAATAATCTTCTTATAGATTTTATTATTTTTATTTGAAATCTCAATCATATAAACTCCATTTTCAAGATTTCCAATAAAAATTTCATTATTATTTGAATTGATTAGTACTCTACCACTTAAATCAATGATTTGGATATCTAAATCATCATGTCTTGATTCCACAAAAATATATTCATTGCTTGGATTTGGATATATTTCGATTGAATCCTTAAATAATTCGGTTATGGATAATGGATTTCGATATGTAGCTTCTTCCTGACAAATTTTCATGGAAAATTGATTTAATGTTCCAATATCTTCATTATAAAAGTCTCTAACACCAAGTAGCCATGTTCCAGCTGAATTCGTTCCATTTAACGTACTTAGTGGAATATTAGCATTAGCACTTGTTTTAAATCTTCCATACAGGCCAATATTGGCATTTTCACCACATGATATGATATTTTCAGCCTGATCATCAAATGTAGCATCAATATTATCTTCACCATCACAATCTCGGTAAAATAAAACAGATTGTGTTTCGCCATCTGGATGCTGAATTCTTACATCTAAATCCCAAATATAGGTATGAGTAATATTAACGTATACATCAATGTCAGAGATTGAAAAATCTTCTGCTACATCTAAAGAAGCAACAGTAAATGCACCTGGTGTATTTGCTCCAGGCCCATCAGCTATACTTAAATTTAAATTTTCGTCACTATTATAATCATAACATACTTTATTAATTTCATAGTCAATTGTAAACCTTGAAGTGTTTAAAGCATAAAAAATGTTATCTGATGATTTTACCATTATTCTACAATTAAGTGATGGAATATTTGGTACTTCAAATTCATAGTAACCATTATTTTCCACGTTATTTCCCAAAGTGACACCAAAAGTTTCACCCCCATCAGTTGATAACATGATATCTACATATTGAGAATTAATTTCGCTTCCAGTTGTACCAGCTACATTCCAAGTAACAGATTCAGTTGAACCCGAAACTAACATTTGATTTTCAATATTTTGCGAAGTCACTTCAAATGGATCACCAGTATCAATAACAGTTACCTTTGCGGTATCTGAGGCTAACTGCCCTACTCCATCATTCCCAAAATTTCCACTACCATTGTCTCTGGCTGTAAAAGCAAAATTAAGTTCTCTCGATACCGAAGGGGTGACCTCCCACGTTGAGGATAAACTACCCTCCAGAACAGTTTCGAATGCTGGAAAATATCTTGTTGGAGATACAGATGGAGGTAAAGAACGGTATAATGGTCCATTAGTCCATGTGGATTGTGGGTAACTATTATAATTTGGGGTAGTTGCAACTTGCACATCGTTCTGTTCCCATGTGTAAGTAAGTGAAGCCCCTCCCTCACTTGAGCTTGTCTCTGGGTCATACCCAGTCCCGGTTAAGTAAAATGCTGTATTAGCAGGTATTGTATAATCAGGTCCAGCGTCTACAGTAGGAGGTTCATTTGTTATTGATATTATATTGCTACAATTAGCACCAAATGGATTTTTTAAAAATCCCCCAATACTTTCTAGTGAGTTATAATGAAAATAATCATCAGTAAAATTTTGTACAGCTGGGCTACAAAAATCGCCATAAGCCATTACTGTAGTTCCTCCACCAGGTTCGACCTCAGAATTATTACCACTTAAATTACAGTTCATTGTATGCCAACCATAGAACTGATGGCCCATTTCGTGAGCCAATACATTAAGAACAAAATAATCTAAGTTTGTTGGATCACTTGCTCCAGAAGAACCCCATCCTTTGTGATTTCCAGATTGGTAAGAACTAGGATTCGGTTGTCCTTTGCAAACCTGTCCAATTCCAGCGTAGCCACCACCTGAAGTATTAAAATTATGTCCTATATCATAATTGTTGAATCCAATTTCTCTATCAATTGTAGCAGCAACTGTTGAATTGTCAACTCCACTAGAAAAAGGATCGGTTGCTTGGTATAAAAAAATTAAAGCATCATTATTATCAACTAACTCTAATCTTACTGCTAGGTCTTTTTCGTATAATTCATTTAATCTATTTATAGTTGCAACAATTTGACTCATTACGGCTTCTTTCTTTTGCTCATCAGTTTCTGCAGTAATAGGAATGACAAGGTTAGAATATTGACTTGTAGTAGTAATTGCAGTTCTATAGACCCTTAATTTGGAATCATTTGATTCATTATTGAATTCATGGTTTGTTAAATTTAGTTCATCACTTAAATCAATCTTTTTTGCACCATTAATTTCACTCATACATTCAAAAGACTCATCTTTTTTACCATTGATGTTTGTTTTATCATATGCTATATGCAAAATATTTTTTGACTCAAATACTTTTTCAGCTGGCTCTATAAAAAGTGTAGGTCTGGTGCCAGAAATTGACATACCATGAATTCCAAGATTCGTGACACTAAATCTAATAGTACTCGTCAAATCATTTGACATAAAACCTTTGTATGTTTTTATTGAGGGATACTTTCCTTGCAAATTGTGTGGCATTACATAAGTCTCTTTTACTTTATCAAAGTTAATATATTTAGCATTATTATATATATC
>PKDV01000032.1 GCA_002862715.1 Flavobacteriaceae bacterium
GTATTTTCAAATATAAATGCATTTACCAATTTCAGACAAAATTGAATTAAATATTCTTCATCAAAATAGTCATCAAGCTGAGAAAAATAAAATTAAGTTTAATAATTATAATTTGCTTTGCTTGAATATAATGAGTAGTCCTGGTGCAGGAAAAACGAGATTACTTGAAAAAACTTTAGAAGATCTTTCAACAGAATTTCAAAGTGCTGTTTTAGAGGGTGATATGACTACTAATCTTGATGCTGCAAGATTAGAAAAATTAAATATTCCAGTAGTACCAATTACAACTGGAAGAGCGTGCCATCTAGATGCAAATATGGTTAGTGGAGGTTTAAAATTACTAGAAAAAAAAATCAATCCTCATATTCTAGATATTTTGTTAGTGGAAAATGTAGGAAATTTAGTTTGTCCTGCAGAATTTGAGATTGGGGAACATTTTAAAGTTGCACTTTTAAGTATTACTGAAGGTGAGGATAAACCTTTAAAATATCCAATAATGTTTAGAGAAGCAGATTTAATTTTGATTACTAAAGTTGATTTATTACCCCATTTAAATTTTGATATTAACGAATTAAAATCGAATATATCATCAACTAATCCCAAGGCAGATGTTATAGAAATTTCTTCGATAACCAAGTCTGGATTCGATTTATGGCAAAAATGGATTAGTAAAAAGATTCTGAAATTTAAAAAATAAGGAATATTGATTAATTAAAAGTAATCTCTTAAAAGTATCAGTTATTACAACTTTAGATTTACTTTTTCTTAAGTATTGATAGTACGTAAAATTTTTTTTTCAAATATGTTCAAAAAATTGAGAGTTTTTGCGGCCTCTTTGCTTGCTCTGATATTAGCGATTTCATTAAGTACATTATCAAGTCCTGCCGCTCCAAAAGGAGAACCTATCACTTTGGGATACAGTAACTGGGCAGGATGGTGGCCTTGGGCGATAGCTGTTGATCAAAAAATGTTTGAAAAAAATGGAGTTAATGTTCAGATGAAATGGTTTGATGGATATGTTCAATCCATGGAAACTTTTGCTGCTGGTAAAATTGATGGAAATTCACAGACTCTTAATGATACTATTTCGTTCTTGCCAGGAGAGAATGGAGGGGAAGTAGTTGTTTTAGTTAATGATAATTCTGCAGGGAATGACCAAATAATTGCAGATAAATCAATTAAAAGTGTTGCTGATTTAAAAGGTAAAACAGTAGCAGTAGAAGAAGGTGTTGTGGATGATTTTTTACTTGTTTTAGCTCTGAATGATGTTGGATTAACTAGAGATGATGTAATTATTAAAGGTCTGCCAACTGATCAGGCTGCAACTGCATTCGCAGCAGGAAAAGTAGATGCAGTTGGTGCATTTCCTCCATTTACCGGAACTGCAATGAAGAGGCCTGGAGCCAGAGTTATTGCTAGTTCAAAAGAATATCCTGGTGCAATCCCTGATTTATTAGCTGTAAGCGGAGATTTGATTTCTGAAAGACCAGATGATGTTCAAAAAATTGTTAAAACATGGTGGGATGTAAGAGAATTCATGGAAAAAAATCCAAGAAAATCTGAAAAGATTATGGCAAAGCGAGCTGGGATCCCAACACGTGAATACAAACAATATAAGGGTGGAACTAGGTTCTTTTCTTTGGAAGAAAATTTAGAAGCTTTTAGTGATGGGTTCGGTATGAAACATATGCCTTATGCAGCGAAACAAATGGCAGACTTTATGGTAAAGGTAGGATTTATTCCTGAAAAACCAGATATGAGCAAATTATTTGACTCTTCGTTTGTTAAAAATATTAGTTAATTAATAAAAAAATAAAATGGTGAGTTCGAAATTAATCAAGAGGGATAAATATTTTTTATCCCTCTTTTCATTTGGTAGTGAACCGAAAAAATTAAATAAAATATTTCTTCAAATAGCCTCACTTTTGCTACCACTTTTAATTTGGACAATAGTGTGTCAATTAAAACTTGTGAGTGAAATGTTTTTACCATCACCTTTAGCGGTCTTTTATTCTCTTTTAGATATGGCTGAAAGTGGAATATTATTTGAAGATATTTTTGCAAGTACTGGTAGGGTATTTGCTGGTTTTATAATTGCGACAATTTTTTCAGTTCCTTTAGGAATTTTAATGGGTGCTTTCCCTTCTTTTTGTGCTTTATGTGAACCATTAATTGCAATGCTTAGATATATGCCTGCAGCTGCTTTTTCTCCTTTGCTAATTATTTATTTAGGCATTGAAGAGGCTCCGAAAATCGCATTAATATTCATTGGTACCGTTTACTTTAATGTTTTGATGGTTATGGATTCAGTAAAATTTGTACCCAAAGAACTTATTGAAACAACGCTTACTTTAGGAGGAAATACAAAAGATTTATTGATCAGAGTAATAGCCAGATATTCATTGCCTAGTATTATTGATACTTTAAGAATTAATATTGCAACTTCATGGAATTTAGTTATTGTTGCAGAGTTAATCGCAGCAGAAGTTGGTTTAGGTAAAAGGATTCAACTAGCTCAAAGATTTTTTCGTACAGATCAAATATTTGCAGAATTAATAGTTCTTGGATTAAT
>PKDV01000055.1 GCA_002862715.1 Flavobacteriaceae bacterium
CAGAATTTGAAGAATATGAAAATTCAAAACCATATTTTAAAAGTAAATCATTATTTTCATCTAAAACACTTATTTGATATTTATCTAAAGAAAGAGTAATTGGGTTAGCTAACTTCTGTATTTTAAAATCACTCTTGTCAATAAATTCTATTTGTCGTTCATATACCACTCTTTGACTTGCTCTGTTTTGATTTACTAAATAGACTTGGTTGTTCATTTGATAAAAGATATACTTGTTATATAATTGAAATGATTCGGTAGGAATAATTTCATTTGTGTCAAATAAAGAGTTTTCAAAAGTATTACTGGGTTCATCATTAAATAGAAATGATTTTTTTTCCTCAATTTTATTAGAAAATGGATTGAAGTTATGATCAACGCTTACCCTTGGTGAATTTGGTCTAGTATTTTCCTTTAAATTTGAAATATTCATGCTTTTATCAGAAAGAAAATCTAATGTTGGAGATACACTATATTGTCCAAGACTATGTTTAACAGCAGATTTTAACAATGCATACAAAGAATGCTCATCTTCAAATTTAACTTCTGTCTTAGTGGGATGAATGTTAATATCTATTTGTTCGGTCGGTACATTTAAAAAAAGAAAATAACCAGGCTTATAACCTTGAACTAAAAGACCTTCAAATGCGGACAAAATCGAATGATTTAGAAATGGACTTTTTATATACCTATCGTTTACAAAAAAAAATTGCTGATGTTTGGTTTTTTTTGCAAATTCTGGCTTTTGGACGAAACCATTAATTTTTAGGATTTCAGTTTCTTCATTAACAGGAACTAGTCTTTCGTCAAATTTTTTTCCAAAGATATCTACAATTCGTTGTCGTCGTGAAGTAGCTTTCAAATGAAAAATTTCGGCATTGTTGTGATTTAACTCAAAATGTATCTGATTGTGTATTAAAGCAACTCTATGAAACTCATCAATAATATGTCGAAATTCAACTTGGTTAGATTTTAAAAAACTTCTTCTTGCTGGTATGTTAAAAAAAAGATTTTTTACAACGACAGATGTGCCTAGAGATGATGTTACTTCAGCTGTTTTGCTGATTTTGGAACCCTGAATGTTTATTTTATATCCAAGTTCGTCATTTTTAGTTTTTGTAATTAATTCAACCTGAGAAACAGCAGAAATACTTGCTAAAGCCTCACCTCTAAAACCTTTAGTCTTAATTTTAAATAAATCATTAGCATTTTTGATTTTTGAGGTAGCATGTCTTTCAAAACATAGCTCAGCATCCTTTCTAGTCATTCCTATGCCGTTATCTAGAATTTGAATGTATGACTTTCCAGCATCTTGAATATTAACAATGATATTTCTAGAATTTGCATCAATTGAATTTTCTAATAACTCTTTAACTACAGATGAAGGTCTTTGAACAACCTCACCTGCGGCAATTTGATTTGCTACGTGTTCAGGAAGTAAACTAATAATATCACCCATTATTATTTAAATATTGATAAATCAAACCCAAGTAAACCAAAAGTAAAAAGCAACAAAATCAAAAAAATAATTACAATTGTATATGAAATACCTGAGTTTTTCCTGTTTCTGCTCAATTTTCTTTCCTCACTCCAATGTGTTCCAAAATCATTAATATTTGATGTATCCCTTGACTTTTCAATTAAGGAACCAAAATCATATTTATTTAATTCATCTTTTCCTTTGAAATATCTAGGAGTGTAATTAAATCTTCTACTTTTTCTCTGCTTAAAAAAAGAAATTTTCACTTTTAAATTTATAAACAAATTTACGAAAAGGTCATAAAAGGGAACAATAACTATCTTTGAATAATGGAAAGAGAGAAACTTGATAAATTACAACGTCTCATAAAAGAATCACAAAATATAATTTTGATTCCACATAAAAATCCAGACGGAGATGCAATAGGTAGTTGTTTAGCTCTTAATCAAATACTTAAAAAACTGCGTAAAAAATCGGTTGTTATTTCTCCAAATGAATACGCAGGTTTTTTGCATTGGTTGCCCGGAAGTGATGATGTAATGATTTATGAAAATAAAAAATCCATATGTGATGATTTTATTGATAGTGCAGATTTAATTTTTACTCTAGATTTCAATTCACTAAAAAGAATCGATGTCATGGAAAAAAAAATATCTGGTGCAGTTGGAAAAATAATTATGATTGATCATCACCAAGATCCAGAAAATTATGCCGATTTAATGCTATCATTTCCAAATATCAGTTCAACATGTGAAATAGTTTATGAAATTATTGAAGGAATAAATCAAGTTGAAAAATTAGATGAAGATATTTCTTCATGTTTGTATACTGGAATATTTACTGATACCGGTTCATTCAGATTTTCAAGTGTAACTCCCAGAACACATATAATTGTATCCAAACTATTGGAAAAAGGAGCTAAAAGTGACTTTATTCAAAATAAAATAAAAGACCAAAATGGTCCTGAAAGATTAAAATTACTTGCAATAGCTTTAAAAAATATTATCATTAATCAAAAACTTAAAACCTGTATAACCATCTTAAA